>JAGQPK010000815.1 GCA_020426755.1 Planctomycetales bacterium | reverse complement strand
GTAACGCGATGAACGAATGCCCGCGTCGCGTAGCGACAGCCTGAGATCCGCTCCGCAAACGATGCGATTCGTGGGCCGTTCATTGGCGGCTCTGCGCGTTACACCGTCGTTCAAATGTTGCTACGCGACATGCAGGGAATCATACCGGCGTTGAAACGCCGGCCCACCGTCATGTTGTCGCGACGCGCATCCGGTATCATGCAGATGGTGAAAAAGGAGACGCGTATGCCTCAAGATGATAAAGTGACACCTTCGCAAAAGTTAGCACCAGAAGCGTCCGCCATGTTCGTGATCAACCCGCAGGTCAAACTCGGCTACGAAGAATACTGCCTGATTCCCAATGACGGCAATCGACATGAAGTGATCGATGGATTGCACTACGTGAGCCCTGCACCGACCGTCAATCACCAAGCCGTTTCACGTTGGCTGCAGCATCAAATGTTCACTCGGATCGAGATCCCGGGCCTGGGAAAAGTGATAAATGCGCCAGTCGATGTGCAATTAGGCGTCCACGATATCGTGCAACCTGACCTGGTGGTCGTGCTTACCGAGAACGTCGCCGTGCTGACCGATTCGCGGGTAATCGGCCCGCCGGACTTAATCGTCGAAATCCTGTCCAAGTCGACAGCGAAACACGATCAGACGCTAAAGCGATTACTGTACGAACGGTGCGGGGTCAGAGAATATTGGATCGCCGACCCGGCGGCGTGCCGCATTGACCAGTTTGTACTCGAGAATGGCGCGTATCGCCAACACGATTCGTCAGCGACGCAACTCACCATGACAATCATACCGGACATGGTCATACCTTTGGGCGACATCTGGAATCACTGACATTTGGGACGGTTGTGGGCCACATGACGCCATGTATCGCCTTCCGAAACATCGAGGAAGTCGTCATCGCGTGACGATTGTCATTGTCGTCAGTGCGTAACGATGGTCAATGTCGTCAGCGCGTCCCGATCGATGGCGTTCTTCATCGCGTAGCGATTATTGAAGGTAGTCCGGTGATTTATCGCCGGTGTACCGCGACGAACGCATGCCCGCGTCGCATAGCGAAAGCCTGAAATCTGCTCCGCAAAAACGCAATCGCTACGCAATATAGAGCTCGACCGCGCAGCGTTTAGGACTGTGCATCACAGTCTGCGAGCTTCCTGCTTGGCCCAGGCCAACTTCTCTGCAGTGCGTTTATCGGCCGGATTACTGCGAATGTAGGTTTCGAGATTCTGAATTGCCGCTGACAGCTGACCGTGTTCGAGCTGTTCGTAGGCCAAGCGACGGCGCATCACATCATTAAGCGGATCCAGTTCCACCGCGTGACGTGCAATCATTAGAGCACGCGGATCCTGGAGTTCCGCCGCTAAGCGGTACCCCTGTTGCCAATCGTAGGCGGTAGTCTGCTCCTCTGCTGAGCCTGCCGTTAGCCGCTCCACGTAAGCGCGAGCCACAAACAGGGCGTCGTCGACTTGCTGGCGATGTTGGTACATCTGCTGGAGGGTGACGAGATCCGGCAGAGTCGGTGCGAAACTATCGAGAAATGCTGGTGCCGGCAGCAAGGGTGCAAGTTGCGTCGTGATCGTCAATCGCAACTTGCGATCCTGACGATAGGCGTGTTGCCACCAGCGAACACAGGCGGCAAAATCACCGGACAGCGCGGCTTCTCGGCCGGCAGCAAACAGGACCATGCCGTCGTGAGGACGCACGCGCAAAGCCTGCTGAATAAGTTGCGAGCGATCAAGACCGCCAAGCTTTTCGAGAAAGGACAACTCGGCTAGATCCACGTAGGCACGACCTTGAAACGGAGCGAGTGCGAGGATGCTGCGCGTGGTCGCTGCGGCCTCTAGCAGAAACAACTTACGATCGGACATCACGGCATCCAGCCACTTGTTCTGCTGTTCGAGCGAAATGAAAGCAGAACTCAAGGCTGCGTCCCGAATCTGAGCAAGTGACATCGGATTGTCGCTCATCGCTTGTTCCAACTCAAAGCGTTGCAGACAGACGGCGGATAAGTGCACACGTGCCGGCACAACGGACGGATCAAGCTGCACTATTTTTCGCAGCCGCTGATGTGCCATCGCCAACCGTTCAATCTCGACCCGCGAATCAGTCGCCGTCAGGAAAAACTCCTGTTCGTTTTCATCCTGACGAATCGCGATCAAGTATGCATCCCAGTGTATTGCCGCAGCCGCGAGACTCACACCTCGCACCGCAACCAGTAACAAGAAGGCACCGGCGAACGCCAACCCAATGGGCTGCACACCCGCATGCGACGTGCGATGCCGTGCACGATCGGTCAGCAGACTGGTTCTCTCATCCACTTCAGCTGCCGACAATTGGTGTAGGCGGAGCACGACCACGATCAAGCAAACAGTCGCCACCCAGCAGGCAGGAACGAACCAAACGAAATCAAAGAGGGAATGAACGGCACTGGCCATCACACCACAAGCTGCCGCAGTGACCAGTTCGCGATCGTCCTCGTCGCCCCAGCGGCGTTGCCAGGAGGCCAGCACCAACGGAATCGAACGACGCATCAGGATGCCCAGGGCGGCACATAACACTCCGAGACCAGCAAGGCCTGTCTCAGCAGCGACGTTGAGATAGCCGCTTTCCGCGTAGCCATAATCGTATTCGCGCGGCTCAGCGTAGTACAACGGATAGGCGTTACGAAATGATCCAACTCCGGCACCGGTCAGCGTGAACTGTCCGAGTATCTCGCGCGCCGAACGCCAAATCTGTCGTCGTCCGGCGCCTTTGTCCAGGCGTTCAATTGATCCGGAAGTGAGAGTACTTGCTTCCTGCGTCACATCCGATAAACCATGCACCAGCAAGCCAACGACAATTGCTCCCACAATTAGGCCCAACCGCGCGGACTGTTTGCGCCAATCTTCTGACCTTTGCCACGTGCCAGCCGCACCAAACGCGACGACAATCGCCGCCACCAACATGCCACCTCGCGATTGG
>JAGQPK010000814.1 GCA_020426755.1 Planctomycetales bacterium | reverse complement strand
TCGCTCCGTGTCGCCGGCGAACTTAGCGAATTGCTCAGCCGTTAGATCCTGAGGAGAGAGCCACGGCACCGATTCCACATTCACCTCAATGACGAGCAGCGTCTGCCATTCATCATCCAGAATGTCACTCCGCGTTACTGTCTCGCCGGCTGGAAAGATCGTATCCGGGCCGGTGATCACCACGTAGTTACTGAAGCCTTCCCGCGCTGGCTCCGATTTGCCAAGACCGTAGCTAGGACAGCGAAATACGTCTGGCATTTCACGGAGCAACTCAACATTGTGCGGCCCGTTCCACGGCTCGTCAAAGCGGTACTTATCAAACAGTGCTTGTTCGTCAAGAAATGGCAAGATCAGCACGCGCCAACTGTGAATCGGCGTGCCCTGCTCGTCGGCCAGAAATGCCGGCGGGAAACTGCCATGCTTTTCGTGGTAGGCGAGTAACGCCTGCGCGATGCCGCGACAGTTGTTGAGACATGCGTTACGGCGCGCCGCGCCACGCGCATCTCCGCACTCCGGGATGAACAGAAACAGGCCAATTAAACCGGCGACGAGTGCCAGTGACCACTTCGCGATACGATGTAGCCCGATCATCGAAGCCCCTTGCGAATGCAAATGAAGAGCAAACTTAGCGGTGCCGCTGCTCGTCGCGCGCGTCGTTCGCCGTAACGCGTTGGCGTCGGTTCGTCCCAATGGTTAATTCCCAAGTCAGCGAGTACCGCGGCTAACGCCTTTCGGCGAACGCCCAGCTCGAAATCGACCGAACACTAGCCCACATCCCGCAGTAACGGCTGACTGGTATACGCGGCGGGGATCGACATCACCGGATCAAACAGCGGCGTCTCGGCGCGCCGGCGTCCCACCGCACGAACATATGCTAAGTTGCGGCCGGCATCTGCTTCCAGCGTTTGCGACTCGAACTCGTTATCGGGCGCGATCAATTTCACCCAATCTCGCCAATAGCGCCAACCATCTGGCAGCGTATCCGCGATCTCGATGTCCAGAATCTTGCTCAACTCCCAATGGCGACGCCACCAGCCTGCTGAGTGCAGACAATACGGATTCTCCGCCGCCCACCAATCCGCCAAATGCTCGGGGACTTCGTCATCAATCTCATGCTCGAAACCAGCCAAGGCGATGCCAATCTGCCCGTTCGGCTTCACGAAGCGCGCGAGATAGTTCAAATACAGATCGTCCGTGCCAAAGTACATGAACGAATCAATACCGACAACGACATCAAAGAACTCTTCGCTGAACGGCAGAGCTCGCGCGTCCGCGCGAATCGGAAATACATCGTTTTGCACCTCCGATTCGCGCACACGCTGCGAATTTTCCGAGGCACTGAACCACAAGTCGGTCGCCCAAACCTGGACGCCAAACTCTCGTTGCAGAAAAATCGAAGACAACGCGCGTCCACACCCCAAGTCGAGCACGCGCATGCCTGGTTCCAGCGTGAGCGCTTCGCTCAACCACTCCGTCAGCCACAGCGGATTCGCCCCGCCGCTGCTACCCGCCAAAATCCAATTCGGATGATACTTGGCTGCGCGAGGAAATCGATCAGTTATCAAAAGATCTTCAACGGTCAAGTGAAAACTCTCCCACCGCTACGGACACAATGACGGCATTTTGACTTAAGACACACGGCATTCATCACTCGGCGTCACGCTTGCAGGCGACGTCCAAGACACGAACTGGTGTCTAAGGTTCGCGATCCATCGGGGTTTTTCGATTGTCGTTGTTGCGCATCAAGAATACGAGTAGCACGATGATCGCGATCGGCACGCCCACCACGAAGATGGCAATCACGAGAACTATCAAGAGCTCCCATGGGCCAATGCCAAACATCGTAACCTTCTCCGGTAATTCGGCGCAATCTCGGTTTTGTCTTCGTCGTAACAACAATCCAGTGTCTAATGTCGCCGCCCCACTTCGTTCGCGTAACGCGTTAGCGTCGGTTTGTCCCAAAGTTTGGCTGCGACTTCAGCGAGAACCGCGGCTAATGCCTTTCGGCGACCTTGCGCGAGTCAGGCTTCAGGTATCGCGCGTGCGCACGACAAGCAAGCGGATTTCCGTCATGTCCTCAATGGCATAGCGGATACCCTCTCGGCCCAATCCACTGTCCTTGACACCACCGTACGGCATATTGTCAACTCGCCACGAAGGCACGTCACCGATGACGACGCCGCCGACTTCGAGCGTATCCCAGGCCCGATGCATTTTGTAGAGATCGCGTGTGAAGACTCCCGCCTGCAAACCAAATTGGCTGGCATTGACGATCTGCAAGGCCTCGTCAAAGTCTGTAAACGACTGCAGCACGGCGACCGGACCAAACGCTTCCTGAGCGCACAACGGTTGCTCCGCCGGCACGTCTTCGAGCAGCGTTGGCTCCAGCATTGCGCCGTCTCGCTTGCCGCCACACAGCAATTTCCCGCCCGCGGCCCAAGCCTGCTCGATCCAAAGCTCCAGCCGTTTGGCTTCATTCGCATCGATCATCGGCCCGATAAACGTAGCTTCGGAACGTGGATCGCCCATCTTCAGCGCCCGAGTTGCTGCGACAAGGCGATCACGAAACGCCGCGTAGACGTTGGCATGCACGAGGATCCGCTGAACGCCAATGCAGCTCTGTCCCGACTGATAGAACGCGCCGATCACAATTCGCTCGACCGCATCCACTAAATCGGCGTCTTCGTCCACGATACACGCAGCATTACCACCAAGTTCAAGCACCACTTTCTTCTTGCCCGCCTGCGACTTGAGTTTCCAACCGACTTCTGCCGAGCCGGTAAAGCTGAGCAGCTTGAGTCGGTCGTCGGTCGTAAATAGTGCGGCCTCTTCACGTCGACAGGGCAGGATCGAAAATGCTCCAGCAGGCAGCTCCGTCTCCGCCAGAATCTCACCGATCAGCAACGCCCCAACCGGCGTCAAACTGGCCGGCTTCAACACAAACGAGCATCCGGCGGCAATT
>JAGQPK010000813.1 GCA_020426755.1 Planctomycetales bacterium | reverse complement strand
CGACGTCGACTTCTTCCGAATGAGCCTGCGTGAATTCGATTTCCATCCATTTGCGTTCCGGAGGATCGTTGTCGTTTGCTTGCTGCTGATCTCGAACGTATTCCTGCAGCGACTGTTGGACGCTGGCCGGGTCCGCGGCGCCGAGCGCCAACAGGGCACCCACTTGTTCCGGTGTTGCACCTGCGAAGACTTCGTGCGAATCGACTGGCATGATCTCGTAGAGCACCCAGGTCGAGTTTGCGTCATCCAGTTGAGCGATTTGAGAGTCGGACAGTGGCATCGTTGCGGCTAAAGTTAGCGCGGCCGGGTTGGCATTTGGATCCCCAACGACTTTGAATTCGCCCATGTAGAACACGGGCACTTTGCAAAAACCCTGAGTGTCTTTCTCAAGCAATTCGGCTGAGTCGAGAGCAGCTTGAATCGGCTCTGGCAGGACGCGCATCGGCGCTTCTTTGAAAGCGAAGACCACCGCGTTGGGTTCGAGGCCCAGCGAAATGGGCGCCGGAGGCGCAGCGGCATTGCCGTCGCCCGCCGCAGCATCCTCGGCCGGGGCTTCTTCCTCGAACGCATCTTCTTCTCCGCCACCCGCAGCCGTGGCACAGCCCGCGTCACCCCAGCTCGCCGTATTGAAGACAAGCTGATTCTCGCCGACGTCCGCCAGACGCAAATTGCGCCACACGCGACCACGATCCGACGCGGCACGCGTCGCCTCGGCACGAAGCTGCTTAAGGCCCAACTCTTCGTCGAGAATCGATCCGTTCGTCAGCTTGTCGTTGCGATCTTCCTCGTCTTCAACTTCTTGTGTGAGCTTTGTGTATTGTCCACGCCAACGATCTTGCACCTTGAGTGTTGCCGCGGCAAACATCATGAAGACCAGCGAGAACAGGAACAGAAACGACAGGATCACGACGTGCCAGACAACCCACGTGCGAGCCGCCAGGTACGCCAGGATGAAGAAAACCACGACGATGATGCCGAGAATCGCCAGGCCCATTGGGTTTCCTGTTCCGAGTCGGGGCCGCTCGGCCACTCTTGGGCAACCGTACGGCAACTGAGAAAAGACAAAATGACTAAGACCCTCATGATAAATTAGGGGTTTTGCACAGTCAAGTTATTCAGTTTGCGAGATGATCGCCGTAACTCGTTAAGCGAACGAGGTTTTAGCCTGACAAGTGGAGGGGAATGGTTGGAGAGCGTAGGGACGGTGGACGCCGCCCTGGTTTTGGAGTGCGACCGCGCAGCTGCCGCTTTTTAGTCGACCTGTTCGGCACAGACTAACACAGGACGTTCATCCCGTTTATCGCCTGGCGTTCCCAGAATAGCTGCGCGATCGCACTCCGAGTCCCAGTATTGAAACGCAACCTTTTCGATCCCCTCTCCTGGCGAGCCGTCGGCTCCTCCTCTCCTCCACCGATTGTCAACTTTGTGGTAAACCTACGGAAACGTTTGGGCTGAAACCATGCAGCTATCCGGAGATAACGAATCTTGCCTCGGACGCGCTCTCACGACAAAGAAATGGATGCGGTTGCCGCGAAGGCGTTGGAGTCTGCGCTGCCAATCGATCGTAACACAATGTCGGACGATCATTTGGCCGAGGTAGCGGACGATAGTTCTGAAGACGCTGCTGACGCCGACGGAAGTGTGACCGAAGCCACCACTGAGGATTCCCCCTTGGCCGGGCTGCGGATCTCGTTCGTGGGCCGACTGGGCGCGATGTCGCGTCGGGATGCTGCGAAGATGGTGCGGCAAGCAGGCGGCCTACCGTTGGAACGATGCGAGTTGCCTGTGGACTGGGTGGTCCTGGGGGCGGATGAGTTGCCGTTGGGTGACGAGTTGGCTTTGGACGAGAGTGTGCGTGAGGCGGCCGCGTCCGGCAGCGTGGAGATTCTGACGGAGACACAATTCTGGCACCGGCTCGGTTGGGTCGAAAACGAGCACAACGTGCGGCGACTATATACTCCCGCCATGTTAGCTCAGTTGCTCAACGTCCCCGTCGCGGTGGTGCGTCGCTGGCATCGTCGCGGCCTGATCGTGCCCACGCGTGAAGTGCATCGCTTGCCGTACTTCGATTTTCAAGAGGTGGCCACGGCGCGCCGCTTGGCAGAGCTACTGACAGCCGGTGCGACGCCGACGGCGATTGAACGGCAACTTGCTCAACTTGCCGTACTCGTGCCAGAGGTCGAAAGGCCGTTGGCGCAGCTGTCGGTGATCGTCGAAGGACGTGCACTATTGCTGCGGCAGGGTGAGGGATTGGTCGAACCGGGCGGTCAGATGCGTTTTGACTTTCCCGACGACGAGGCCGAGGCGGTCGCGACTGTCGCGGACCACGAGTTCTCGCATTCGCGGCCGGCTGCGATTCCGATCCGTGATTGGCTGGCTCAACAACACGAACCCTTGCCGACGTGTGACGAGTTAGTGGCAATCGCGAGTGAATTGGAAGACGAGGGCGAAACGAACGATGCAATTGCGACGTATCGGTTGGCGCTGGCAGTGGGCGGGCCACGACCGGAGCTCTGTTTTCGTTTGGCCGAGTTGTTATACATGACCGGCGACGTCACTGCCGCCCGGGAACGTTATTCGATGGCGATCGAATTGGATGAGAATTACGTCGAAGCGCGGGCTAATTTGGCCTGCGTACTGGCAGAGACGGGACAAGAAGACTTAGCAATTGCCGCCTTTCAGGGCGCGCTGAGATCACACCCAGACTATCCCGACGCTCACTACCATCTCGCCGTCTTGCTGGATCGGCATGGCGACGACACCACGGCTCGCCACCATTGGGAGCGTTTCTTGACGCTCGCCTCGGAAAGCCCCTGGGCCGATGAGGCGCGTGAACGGCTCGGTGTTGAGTAGCCAGTTCGTCGTAACGCCAGGAGCGTTAGTCGCAACGCTGGCATAGTTCGCCGCAACGCGTTAGCGTCGGTTCGTCCCGCCGTTGAGCGTCCAGCTCCTGTGAGAACCGCG
>JAGQPK010000812.1 GCA_020426755.1 Planctomycetales bacterium | reverse complement strand
TGTCACAGCCGCATGGAGCCGCTGCACAGCCCGCATCGCAACCGCACGCCGGAGCGCCACAGGTTGCTTCGCAGCAGCTGCTCTTGCAACAACCGCCCACACCGAGCATCCGGTCGAGCAGTTCGAAGCCATAGCTCTGAGTCGATAACCCTAATGCGAGCACGAGGGTCCCTAGAAACATATTCCACTTCATCGACCGAGGTCTCCTTGGAAAGTAGGAACGCTCACGCCCTGCTTTGTCCAATCATTCGTACTCGCTGTCGATATAACGGCGGCCTTCAACTTGCTGCGAATACAAAACAGCAACTTGAGAGGAACCGGGAACGTGACGCATTGCGCGTCCGTCACTCTCGTCGGCGGGGAAGTTTGGAGGGTCTTAAAGGCAGGTCGCGTCGTTCCAATTAACTCTCGCAGCGGTCACGGCCGGGCCACTCCTTGGCCCGTTAACACCAAACCGTCGATCCGGAGCGATGCGTGTCAGTGGGTGACACGCGTAAGTTCTTGACGACAGGATTAGGGTATCGGCCCTGCCCTGAGAATAGCTTGAGTAGCCGCAAACCATTAATCTCAGTTGGTTTAACAAACTACCTACGTAAGCTCTGCCTAGCGCGAAGACTGGTGAAACCTCAACGGTTATTCACGAGCCGTGAGACGTACGAGTCGCCAACAATCGGCAAACTTTCACGCCGCTCACCCCCGCCTGGGGATCCAACTGACAGCGAAATGCAGTGGGCTGCAATCACGTGCACCGCCGGCCGGCCCGGTGTTGGCTGACCGAGAAACGTCCAGCGTACCCCCTCGGACGATTGACGTTGTAGCCGCCGGAAAACGGTTGTGGTAAATTGTGGCGATAGTGCGTGATGCAGGACAGAACGCAGTTCCCACCTTGGTTGGCCCCGAGTGCGGCGCCGAATGCTTGATCGCTCACCCATTTCGATCGATGGCGAAACGCCTCAGCCGGCGAAACCGGTGAGCGGCTATGAGGTCGTCGACTTCGCCCAAGTGACGCCGGTTCGCTGTCCATGCGGCTGGGCTCGGCGCGCGTTCGCTGAAACCACTGATTTCCCCGGGACGATTCACGTCACCGAGATTAGTGCGGATTCGCAACTGCATTACCACCGGCAACTCACGGAGACCTACTTCATTTTGGAGTGCGACCCTGGAGCCCAATTGCAGTTGAACGATGAACTCATCGAGTTGCGGCCCGGCATGTGCATCATGATTCGCCCCGGCACGCGTCATCGCGCGATCGGAAAACTCAAGGTGTTGATCATGGTCCTGCCTAAGTTTGACCCGGCGGACGAGTGGTTCGACTGATTGGCGGCAACGCGACGAATCGAAGCCAATTGCGCTTCCTAAAAGGAAAACACATGCGTCACCAATGTTATTGTTTGCGAACTGGCGTCCTGCTACTGCTGGCGACGATGCTCGCCGTCGTCGTCGAGGCGGCACCGGCGACGAACACGAGTACCAGCGGACAATCACTCGATTGGACCAATTGGCGCGGCCCCAACTACAATGGCGTGTCGCCGGAAACCAACTTGTTGGAAGACCTCGATCCAGCTGGTGGCGAAGGCAGCAATCTGGTTTGGAAGAATGAAAACGTCGGCGGTCGCAGCACCCCGGTGGTCATGGACAACCGCGTCTACACCTTGTGCCGCTGGCAACCCGCCACGCCGCGAGAAGGCGAACGGGTTGTATGCGTCGATGCGACGACCGGTGAATTGCTGTGGGAAAACCACTTCAACGTCTATCTGTCGGACGTTCCAGACACGCGAGTTGGCTGGTCTGCCGTCGTCGCCGATCCGGAAACGAGCAGTGTGTACGCCCTAGGTGTCTGTGGCATCTTTCAATGTATTGACGCCAAATCGGGTCAGACTCGTTGGTCAATTCCGCTCCACGAACAATTTGGCTTGTTGAGCACCTATGGAGGTCGCACGAACTTCCCGATCATTTGCGACGACCTCGTCATCATCAGTGCCGTTTGCATCAACTGGGGAGAGAAGGCAAAGCCGGCCCACGCGTTCATTGGCTTCGACAAACGTACGGGTGAGGTCGCCTGGTTCAGCAGTACGTCGGTCGCTCCAGAAGATACCACCTATAGCAACCCGTCTCTCGCCGTGCTCAATGGTCAGAAATCGCTCGTCTTCGGCTCCGGTGACGGCGGCATCTGGTCCTTCCAACCTCGCACGGGTCTGCCGATTTGGAAATACGACCTGTCGCGTCGCGGCATCAACACGCCGCCACTGGTCGTGGGAGACATGGTTTACGCAGGACATAGCCAAGAGAATATGACGGGCACCGCTATGGGAGCCGTCGTCGCTCTGGACACGTCGAAGTTGGGCAAGGTTAAACCGGCACCGGACTTCACCAAGGCACCTGCTCTGCCGGCCGAAGCGGAAAAGTGGAAGATCGACGAACTGGCCGACGGTGTTTCGCAACCCATGGCCGTCGGTGATCAGATTTGGGTGCTCGACGAAGCGGCGAAGCTCTGGGTCCTGGACGGCGAGTCGGGTGAACCGATCGGCAAGAAGGTGGCACTCGGACGCAAGATGAACGGTTCCATGTTGTACGCCGATGGCAAACTGTACGCCTTCGAAACGAATGGTCGCTGGGCCATCTACCGAGCGGGTGCAAAGGGTGTGGAGACCGTCAGCAAAGGTCGTTTCCCCAGCGACGAAGAATTGCTAGGTTCGCCCATTGTCTCACATGGCCGGCTGTACTTACAAACGACCAATGCCTTGTATTGCTTTGCTGATCCGAGCAAACAACCGGGCGTCAATTCAGTCGCCGACACGGTTGACGAATCACCGGTCAGCGAAGACCCTGCCCCGGCACACGTCCAGGTGGTGCCTGGAGAAGTCTTGCTTCGTCCGGGTCAGACGCAACAATTCAGCGTTCGCTTGTTCAATTCGCGCGGTCAACGCTTGGCAGATCCCCAACAAGTCACGTTTAGTGTCGATGG
>JAGQPK010000811.1 GCA_020426755.1 Planctomycetales bacterium | reverse complement strand
GTGCTCGATGATACGGTTGAGGTGATCGTGGCGTGTCGCGCCGTGAGCGGACTGCGAGTATAGTAGTGACACATGGCGATAGCGAGTGCATCGGCAACGTCGGCCGGTTCCGGCAGAGACGGCAGGCCAAGTTCACGTTGCACGGCGTCTTGTACCTGGGACTTGGGAGCGCGCCCGTTGCCAGTCAAGAGTTTCTTGACGTGAGTGGCGGCGTAGTCGAGAACCGGAATCGAACGTTCCGCCGCAGCCAAGCAGATGACGCCGCGAGCGTGTCCCATCAGGATTGCCGTTCGCGGTCGCTGATAGTGGGAGTAGAGCTGCTCCAGCGCCACGATGGCCGGACCGCAACCGTCCAGCACTTCGCAGATGCCGCGATGGATCTGACAAATTCGCTCGGCTAAGCTGCCGCGCGATGGCCCGCGTACGACCCCAGCTTCCTCCAGTCGACAGCCGCGGGTGTCGGCACGCAATAAGCCATAACCGGTAATGTGCAGTCCGGGATCGATTCCCAATATGAGTGACTCGTCCATGGTCCTCACTCTGTTGTAAAATCGCGTTACTAAACCACGAAGTCACGAAGCAGTTCAAGTCGCGATGTGTTGCCAGGCCAAGCTACATTCCACATCGAATCCGCACGTGTCACCGTTTGTATCGTTGCGTCTCTCCGTCTCTGCGCCATTTCGTTCATATTAACGCAGAGCCGCCAAGACGCGGAGTCGCGATGTGTTGCCTGATCAAATTTCGTCGTGCATCGGCTTCGCAAGTGTCAGTTGCCGGAGCACGTATCGCCGAACTAGACTTCCCGTTTCCAGCCTGTGCCGTCTTTGCGATCTTCTAACGTAATGCCGATTTCTGTTAGGCCGTTGCGAATCCGATCCGCCATTTGAAAGTCCTTTTTTTGCCGCGACTCGGCTCGCAACGCAATCAACAATTGCATGAGTTGATCGACGACGCCATCATCTTGGGAACGGTCGGCCGCCAGGGGCTGTTGGAAGATCCCCAGCAGTGCGGCCAACTCCTTCAAGATCGTCGCGCCGGCCGTCAATTCTGCGACGCGATCTGCGGAGCGTTGTGCTACATCTTCGAGATGATTCTGATCGACGAAGCGATTGAGCGTACGGACTAATTCAAAGAGTTCGCTGATGGCCGCACCGGTGTTGAAGTCATCGTCCATCTTTTCCAGGTACGCCGTGCGACGCGAGTTGGCTTCGGTAACCAAGTCACCAGTCGTGTTGTTCGCGGGAGTGGCGGAACGCAGCTTCGCGATCGACAACGCATAGAACGACACGCCGGTGACACGTTCAAACCGTTCGAAGAAGCGATAGAAAGTTTCCAAAGCGACGCCGGCTTCTTGCAGACCGTCGTCGCCAAAAACAATCGTGCTACGATAGTGAGTTCGCAACAAGAAGAATCGCAGGCGTTCCCCGCCCTGACGGGCGATTAATTCTGCCAAACCGCCGGCGCCTTTGGAGCGGCTAATCTTCGTGTTGACGTCGGCTTGTTCCGCACTCGCTGCCTTTTCACGTTCGCCTCGGCCGCCCACCTTGCCGGCAGCCGCATCCGCCCGCATCAAACCGTTGTGCAACCAGTAACGCACCATCGGCTTGCCATGGCAGCACTCACTCTGAGCAACTTCGTTCTCGTGATGTGGGAACATCAGGTCCAAACCACCGCCGTGGATGTCGAAGGTCTCGCCCAAGATCTTGCGGCTCATGGCCGAACATTCAATGTGCCAACCCGGACGGCCCGGCGCCCAAGGACTAGGCCAGCTCGGTTCCCCTTCTTTCGCCTTCTTCCAGAGCGCAAAGTCACCCGCGGCACGTTTCCGCGCCGCCATCTCACCGCCTTCGCCTTGCAAGCTGTCGGGCGTGCGGTTGGACAGCTTGCCGTATTCCGCGTCACGACCCACTTCAAAATAAACGTCGCCGTCTGATTCGTACGCGAAGCCCTTGGCGATCAATTGCTCGATAAACGCAATGATCTCGCTCATGTACTCCGTCGCCCGTGGCATCTCGTCGATCTGATCGACACCCAGAGACTGCAAGTTCTTGAGATAGTCCTGCGTCATCTCTTCGGCGATCTGCGGCATGGGCAGCTGGCGCCGGTTGGACTCCGCAATCAGCTTGTCGTCGACATCCGTAATGTTGACCACCCAGGTCACGTCGTACCCGCAGTAAGCCAAGTAGCGCTTGATCGTGTCAAAAATGACGGGGCCGACCATGTGCCCGATGTGTGCTTCACGGTAGACGGTGGGACCGCATAAATAGATGCCGACCTTGCCAGGCACGACGGTTTCGAAGGGCTCTTTCTTGCGGGTCAGCGTGTTGTAGATGCGCAAGTTCACTGCGGCGACTCCGGAGCAATCTGTCGACGAGAGAGAAGACTTGACCGTCGTACTCATTGATACTTAATCCGTTAAGCGAGTTATTGCGGAGGTTATTGATGTGGGTTTGAGATGCCGTCTCGACACCCGTTGCTAAGCTTATGTGTTCAACCTTTGGCCAGCAGTACGATGCATTCCGCCATGATGGCTTCTTCACGTCCTACGGGACCTACCTGTTCGCCTGTCTTCGCCTTGACGCTGACGCAGTCCAGCGAAATCCCCAACAGCTCGGCCAGACGCTGCCGAATGAGTAGTTTATATGGAACCAGCTTCGGGCGTTGAGCGAACACTATGCAGTCTAAATTCACGACTTCGTAACCGGCTGCCTGCACACGCCGCTTCGCCTCCAGCAGAAACTCCGCGGAGTCCTGACCCTGATGCCGCGGATCCGTATCGGGGAATAGGTCGCCAATATCACCCGCAGCCAAAGCACCTAGCAGGGCATCGGTTACGGCATGCAAGAGCACGTCGGCGTCGCTATGGCCAATCAGATGACGATCGTATTCCAGCGTCACGCCGCCGATCTTCAACGGGCCGCCCGGGCCCAAGCGGTGTGTATCGTGGCCGATGCCGATTCGCATGAG
>JAGQPK010000810.1 GCA_020426755.1 Planctomycetales bacterium | reverse complement strand
CGTGATCGAGTGACAAGTTAACGGTCAGCGTTGTGTCTTCGTCTGTTTGTAGCAGGTCGTCGAAGGCCCGTGGTTGATCGGGACGCGGACTGACCTCAATGGTGACCGTCGCGGCATCACTTTCCGCACCCAGGCTATCTGACATGCGGTATTGGAAGGTGTCGATGCCAAAAAAATCCGGGTCTGGCGTGTAATGGAATGTTGCATTCTCCATGGCTTCCAAGTGGCCGTGCTGTGGAGTTGCGACGATCGAGATTGAGTCGAGTACCAGGTTGCCATCAATATCGAAGTCAGGGCCGTTGCCATTGTCGTCGGTGACCGTGAAAGTAACTTCCGAGTCCTCCGCAAGCAGAATGTGATCGTCGCGCAAACGCGGCGCGTCGTTGATGGGAGTAATGGTTAACGACACGATGGCCACTCGGCTGATGGCACCTTCATTGTCACGGATTGTGTATGAGAACGCATCCGTGCCGAAGTAATCAGCATCGGGTACATAAATGAATTGTCCGTCGGTTGTCGCAGTAACTTCACCATGTTGCGGCAAATCGGTAACTTGCAGGGATGCGAGATCAAGCTGGCCGTCGACATCTCGATCGGGGCCATTGCCATGATCGGCCAAGACATCGAGCGTGCGGGTTTCGTCTTCCTCGAGTGCGAAGAAATCATCTCGCACTAGCGGCGAAACATTGCCTTCGATCACTTCGATGGCGACCTTGCCGATGCGACTGAGACCCCCGAGATCATCTGCGACTCGATAGCCGAAAAAATCGGAACCCACATAGTCAGCCGTCGGCGTGTAAGTGAACGTGCCATCGTCATTAGGCTGCAGTTCGCCGTGTTCCGGATAGGAACTCATGCGGATCGTTGCCAGATCGATCGTGCCGTCGACATCGCGGTCGCGACCCATGCCATTGTCTTCCGTTGGAGCAATGACAAGCGTTTGCCCTTTACGGACTTCGACGATATCGTCCTCGACGATCGGTAAGTCATTCACGTCAGAGACATGAATCGTCACGGTCGCATCGTTGCTGTAGACGAGATAATTGTCGGCGATCCGGTAAGTGAAGGTGACGTCGCCGGAAAACTCCGAGGGCGGCGAGTAACGCACGCGTCCATCGCGTAAATTGATCAGCTCACCAACCGCCGGCGGCTGGACGACGATCAGCGACACGGGACGCAGTGCTTTCTCGTAATCGAAATCGGCGCCGTGGCCATTGTCTGCCAAAATACTGAAGACAGCTGGTACGTCTTCGATCAGTGTGATGCGATCGTCTTGGGCAACCGGGGCAACGTTGACCATCAGCGTCACCGTCGCCGTGCGACTTGCAGCACCGTCGCTGTCGTAGAGCACGTAGCGAAAGCGATCGATGCCGCGAAACCCCGGCTGGGGCGTGTAGCGAAATGTGCCGAAACCCGTTTGTTCAAGCTGCCCGAACTGCGGCGGCTTACTTTCCACATATCGTACCGCTTCGAGCGCACTATCAACGTCGAGGTCGGCCGGCTTGCCATTGCTGGCCAACACGTCAATCTCGATCGCCTGCTCTGGAATCACCATGACTAGGTCATCATACGCCTGCGGCGCGTCGTTGACTGCGAGGATCTCGAGTGTGACCGTCGCTGGTTCGCTGAGCTGATCATCATCGTCACGGATCTGATACTCAAACGCATCTGCGCCATGGTAATTGGCGGCTGGCAAGTACGTGACCGTTCCGTCCGGATTGGGGATCGCGCTGCCATGCGCCGGCGGCGCAGTAATGATCAGCGAATCGTATCTGAGCGTGCCGTCCGGATCGAAGTCTGCGCCACCGGTGGATGCATTGAGTACGTCGAGCGTTGACGAAACATCCTCCTGCAGTTGATACGCGTCGCCGACCGCCTGAGGGGCGTCGTTAACGTCATTGACCGTGATCGTGACGGTCGCCGGTGCGCTCACCGCACCCAGCGTGTCCGCGACGGTATAGGTGAAGGTATCGACGCCGTGAAAGTCCAACGACGGCGTGTAAGTGAATTGTCCGTTGGCGCGCTTCTCGACGATCCCATGTTGCGGCGCTTGCACAATCTCGTGGGAGGCCAAGTCGAGATTGCCGTCGACATCTGAATCTGCGCCGCCACCGTTATCGGTTAGTGCCGAAAACGTAACTTCAGTATCCTCATTGGTCGTGACCTGGTCCGCCGCCGCCACCGGATTGCTGTTGACTGCGATGGCGAATGTCGCAGTGGCACTCGATAAACCCTCGTTGTCACGCAATTGATAGAGGAAACGATCGGTGCCCTGAAAACCGGCCAGCGGCGTATAACTGAACTTGCCCTCGCCCAACGCCTGCAAATGCCCGTTTGCGACGTCTGATATGACGGTGATGCTGGCCAGATCAATCGTGCCGTCGATGTCCGTATCGACACCGTTGCCATTGTCCGCTAATACGTCCAAGATAACTGACGTGTCACCGGGAATCAGGATAGCGTCGTTACGTACGGTTGGCGGATCGTTGGTCGGATTGATCGTGATCCGCACGGTTGCCAAGTCACGTGATCTCGTATTCAGGTAGTCGCCCGTCAGGATTTCGCCTGCGACCGTCGTTTCGCCGATCGCGCGTGCAGGTCCCTGATCACGCATAAACTGCTGTGTGACCTGCCACCATGCGGGATCGCCGTCCGTCGAGGTTTCACTGGCAGACCAAATCGCGATACCATCCGAGTAGTTACGCGTCGTATCGAGAATCAATTGCCAAAACTCGCCACCAATCGGCTGATTCTTCCAGTAACGGTAGTCGGGCGATGCCGGATCATCTGAACCACCTCCACCGTGATACGCCGGCCACACGTAAGCAATGACTGGCTTGCCGAACCGCCGAGCTTCTAACAAGTTGGTTGTGGCGTAGCGCACCCAGCGATCACGCTCGATTAGACGAGGCGACCCGTCCGCGTTGTAGTCTGGATAGAATGTGTATACCGAAGGAATGATTACGTCGA
>JAGQPK010000080.1 GCA_020426755.1 Planctomycetales bacterium | reverse complement strand
GGAACATGTGAGCCCTGCGGTGAATATTGAATGTTGGATGTTGAATAGGTCGTTAGTTAGCCGAAAGGCGCCAGCCGCAGTTCTCTTTGGGCTGTAGTAGTCTCCGTCCATCATTTCGTTTCATTAATTTAACGCCACGAATCAGTCGAGGGGGCGCGAGGGGCGGATCCCCATCGGCGTGCTTGCGGTGGTCGTCAAATGACCGATTATAGGCGAACAAATTGTTGACATTTTTCTTCGGTCGACTAACATCGGGCTATCGCTCATGACTGGCGGTAATCCTTTCTGAGGTCACGAATGCCCTGGAGAACCTGCGTCCGCGCGGATTCTCCAGGGCTTTTTTTGTTTCTCGTCTTAAGATTTGCCTGAAAACCAGCTTTGCCGACCCGCGCACACTCGTCGCGTGGCGTTCTGGCGTATCGCTACGTGGAAACAACATCTTGTGAGGTCTGATTTGATGAATGATCGGTATCGCGTCGTTGGGCAATGTGTGGTGATGTTAGCGGTTTGTGCTGTGTTGGCGATTCTGGCCACCGGGCGAGCCAAAGATATTCAGCCTGCGCGTGGCCTGGCTTCCGATGCTTCCGCTGCGGTCGCCGACGCTGGACGTTCATTACCGGCGGGTGACGAGAATCCAGCCGGAAGCACTGCGGCCGCCAAACCGGACAAGAGTACTACGCCGACCGACACTCGACAGGCAGAGATGCGAGACGCGCGCAAGAGCGGAACGGCCAGCAACGCAGCGCAACAATTGGCTTCGGTTGAAGCTCGTCCGAGTGATCCGTACTGGAAGGAAGGTGACTCGGCCGCTCGTCACATGTTGCAAAGCCCGCCGGTTAGCATCGAGCGAGCTAACACCGATTGGAATCTCGGCCCTAACCATTACTCCCGACTGCCCGAGTATCCGAAGGCGAATGCTGGTGAGCGAACGCCGTTTGATATTTGGCGATACCAAGGACGCGGTGGCTCATCTTTCGGCGATCCAACTTTGGGTATGCCTTGGGAAGAGTGGATGGAGCGCAACGTTCGACTCAAGACACAACTGATGGAAGACGTCCGACGCTATATGGACGGTCGTTTCAACTTTAGCGGCGAACGCATCGAAGGGCAGTACATGGCGGGCGGCAAGCCGATCATGAAGGGTCCTGTCGCACGCTTGGCTGGTAACGTGAAATCATGGGAAGCTTTGGCATCGATGACGCCAGAAGAAATTCGCCAACGCGACATATTCCCCTACAAGCCGCTGGCACATCCGCTGGCCACGACCGCTCATATGGTTTTCCCCGAATTCTGGGTCAAGGCACATCCGGAACACGAGCGGATGGATATGGATATGGACATTCCGGACGATTACCTGCCCGAGTTTCCTCCGCCGTTGTTCCTGACAACTCACAAGGAAATGGGTGACGTAACTAACGGACAGGAAGTCACGATCGGCAACTACTACGAAATGTTCAACGGATTGATTACCGCCGAGCAGATGGAAGGTTTGAAAGAACTGTTGCGACCGACCGCATCGACTTGGTTCAACCACACGACGCATCGCGTCACCGTCGAACCAAGCGCCGGCGTAGGTTGCTTTTCGTGTCACGTGAACGGTCACACGAACGCTGCGTTCGAGTTGGCTCCGGATAGCCGTCCGAATCAGGCTCGCCTCCGCGTCGACACGCCGACGATTCGTGGTAACTTCAATGTCATGCAGCTTTCTTCAAAGCGATCTATTCGTGGCTTGGACCACTTCGCTGAAGTTGAAGAGTACTTTGACGGCGATCCGGGATCGCTTGGTCAGCCGATTGGCTTGGCGAATCGTCAGCGATCCTTGACGAATCGCATGGGTGACTTCATGGCCATCGTCGACTATGCCCCCGCTCCGAAGCTGTCGCCATTGATGACGTTGTATCCAACGCTGGCGACTGAGCAAGAACTGCGTGGCGAGCGGATTTTCCATGGCAAGGCACAATGTGCCAAGTGCCACTACGGTCCTGCCTTCACAGACGAATACATGCACGACCTCCAAGTCGAACGGTTCTATGTAGGTCGGCCTGAAGGTCCGATCAAGACGTTTGCTTTGCGAGGTATCAAGGATACGCCACCTTACATGCACGACGGTCGATGCCCGACGTTGCATGACGTCGTCGAGTTCTTCAACGTGATTCTCGAATTGAAGTTGACGCACGACGAGAAGGAAGACTTGGTCGCGTACTTGTTGTGCCTGTAGGCAACAGAACAGAGAAGATCAGCGTCTACCTCGTAGACGCTGTGTGGGCAGCGGCTGAATTATCTCAACAGTCATTACTTGAGTAGACCCGATTATGTCGAACGTATCGCCAACCTTGACGCCTTCTGAATTGGTCGACGCACTTCGTCAACGCTCACGCCAAGTGCAGTTGCCATACCTGTTGCTGCAATACTCGCTGGCGATCGTTTACATTTGGTTTGGCGCGTTGAAACCGCTGGGATTGAGCCCGGCCAACGAACTGGTCACATTGACGATTCCGTGGTTGGAGCCAGAGTTCTTTGTGCCGTTCCTAGGCTATTGGGAAGTTGCGATTGGCGTGGCGTTCTTGACTCGCTCGCTGTTGCCACACGCCTTGGTGCTGATGGGACTGCAGATGTTTGGCACTTTGCTGCCGCTAGTGCTGCTTCCGCACATCTGCTTCTCGAAGTTTCCCTTCGTTCTTACTCTCGAAGGCCAGTACATCATTAAGAACTTGGTCTTTATTTCAGCCGCGATTGCCGTCGCAGCGAATCTTCGTCGACAGCATACGATTGTCGCGTAGCGCGCGTCGAGGCTGATAAGTCGAAAGACGCTAGTCGCGGTTCTTACAGATGGAATCTTAGTGACAGGGCAGAACCGACGATAACGCGTTGCTGCGAACTAATGCGTGGCGGTGAACTACCGCGTTACGGCGAACTAGCGCGTTACGGCGAACTTCCGACTGCCAGTTCGCCGAAAGGCGCCAGTCGCGGTTCTTACGGCAGTCCCAGTGACAGGTCAGAACCGACGCTCGCGCGTTACGGCGAACTAATGCGCGGCGGTGAACTAACGCGTTACGGCGAACTACTCACAAGAGACTCGAACCAACTCCAGACGTCTGTGACGTCTTGTGGCGTTAGCTCCTGTTCGAGTCCTTCGGGCATCAACGAACGCCCCGTTGACGCCAGTTCCTCGATTTCTGTGCGCAACACGGGTGTTGCGTGGGCTTGTGCATCGACCAGCGTGAATCCGGTTGATGTTTCGCCAATCATGATACCTGTTAGCGTGCGGCCGTCGGTCAGTTCCACGTGGTAGCTGACGTAGCGTGGATCGATGGCTTGATTTGGATCGAGCACGGATGTGGCGAGCGCGGATAGAGGCTTCTGGCCATAGATCAGGATGTCGGGGCCAACTTGATTGCCGATGCCACCTACATGATGACACGTCGCACATTGCTTCGTGAAAACTTGTTTCCCGCGTTGCTGGTCTCTTTGATTGGGCTGCACCGCGTACTGCTCGATCAACTGCTGTCGATTTGCCGTCACTAGCACCTGAAACAATTTGGCAGCCCGGTCGCGAATTACCTGATTTGTGTGAGATCGCAGTTGGTCCTGGTGAGCCGGCGCAATATCACCGCGTGAGAGTTGTTGGCGCTCCACGGCATCCAGTAGCAGAGTGATGCCGCTAACTCGCTCAAGTAGCAACGATACGAGATGTTGTCTGACCGTTGGACTCAGTTGCGGCCATCTTTCGAGGCACTCCGACGTCATCTCCTGTTCGTCATACTCATTCAACGCGTCCAGGGCGGCGACCTGAACTTCTAGGGGTTCATCCAGGGATAGTAAGTTGGTGAAGTTCGCATTGGTATCAAGACTCGTTAGCTTGGATGCAACTAGATGACTCAGCACACGCGTGGCGACTACGCGGATCGGAGCCGTCACGTGGCGACTAAAACATTTCAATTTGCAGGCGGAAGCCAGCGTCTCTGCTTGGTCGTTCGTCAGCATCGTTGCCAAATCATGATTGTTGGACAGCAAGGTGTCCGCATGCTGCAAACTCAGAAGAACGCTGGGACTTGCGAGGCCAGAGAGGATCGAGCCTACGATCTTATGAATTGCCTGCCGATGATTACTCCGCGCCGCTAATAGGCAAAGTTCATGCTGTATGGAGGAAGCTGCAGAGTCCGTTGCTCCACCGTCGGCGAAATTGATGCCCACGACCTGCGCGAGGTGTTGTTCGGTTAGCGAACTCAACACCCCGGCCACGAGTACCGGATCATCAGCGTGCTGCTGTAGTAAGGCCGCTAGTCCCGCTGCCGCGTCATCGGTTGGCAATTGTCCAAGAGCGTAAGCCGTTTCGAGACGCACGAATGAATCAGAGTCGTTGACTCGCTGGAGTACGACGGTTTGTAAGTGGTTGCTTGTGGCGAGTCGGCTACTGGCGATGCGGACAGCATGTCGCCGCACCGTGGCGTTCTCGTCCTGCACGGAGCGTGACAGATCGTCATCGTTAAGCTGCTTCCAAGTCGCGAGCACCGCCATCGCATGCAAACGTGCCAACGGCAGTGCCGAATAAAGTTGGCCGCGGACGTCGTCAATCAAGTTCGCTCGTTCACTAGGCGAGAGCCAGATTAGTTGTTGCGTCACCAGGTCGCGAACCGCACCGTTATTGGATGCAAGCTGTTTGATCCAAGTCGCTGGCTCGTTATCTAGCTGCGGTGACTGAGTGAGCGTTGATCCCGCGGTGGTTTGCATTTGCTGTCGCTTTCGAACTCGCCAGATGCGACCTCGATTGGCACCTGCACGGACATCCAGTTTGGCCAACGTTTCCTCGGGTATCCAACGCGGATGTTCGATGACGTAGCGATACATGTCGACGACATAGAGCGAACCGTCGACGGCAGTACGAGCTTGCACCGGTCGAAACCAGAGGTCCGTAGATGCCAGGAACTCGCTCGTTTGTTCATCCTGCGCGCGACTTCCCAACCATGTTGAGCCAGACTGTCTCAGTACGCGACGCGTAACCAGGTTATTCACCGGTTCACACGTGAAACTGTTGCCGTAGAATTCGTCACCCAAGGCATGGTCGCGATAGATCCCGAGTCCACAACCGGACGTCACGCGCCCGGCGGGACCGGACAGTTTGAACAACAGCGGTTGCGAGATTGGATACAGGTCAGCCGCCGACTCGCCACGTAGGACGCTCAACGTTGCCACCGATGTCACCAAGTGTGGGTTGCGACGCAGCGCTGCATCGTTCAGTGCATGATGGAAGAGTAGATTGCCATTTTCGCAACCGAACCAGTTTCCCGCATCATCGCGCACACGCCCTTGTTGCGTGCGACCTGTGGCTGGTTCAATGATTCCCTCGTCAGGCAGAAGCCGGAAATCTCGATCTCCTAACGCGAATTGTGGCTGCGTCGACGTCGTGATCGTGCCGCCAAACAAACCACATGAACCGTGCAGCCAACCGTCGAGGCCATACTCGAGACTATTAACGCGCGCCTGATAATTGTCAGTGCCAAAACCGGTGGCGACCAGATGGGCCTCGTCTGCTCGCCCGTCTTGGTTTGTGTCTCGCGCAAACAGAATGTATGGCGCGGCACAAACGAGGATTCCGTCGCGCCAAGGGGTCACTCCAGTAGGAAAGGGCAGGGGGCGCGAAGGATCGTTATGTTGCGGTTCGAGCTGATCGAGGAAGATCGTGGCGGACTCAAATCGCCCATCGTGGTTGCGGTCCGTAAGCCGTTTGATGCGACCACCGGGTCCGAATTGTCCATCGACACCTGACGGATAGTCGTACATCTCGGCGACCCACAATTCACCCGCGATGCCATCTGCAATTGCTACGGGGCTTTCGACCAGCGGCTCGGCAGCTGCGAGCTCGATCGTCAGATCACGATGGAGTTGAAACGTTTGAAGTTCATCATCCGGCGACAAGGCCGGTACACCGTTGGTGCCGGCACCCGCGTGGGCCGTTTTAGATCTCGCGAACTGAGCACCGATCTGGCCATTGACAGCTGACACTATCTTGTCTTCGAGACCTGCAGCATATGGACCAGGAATGTCGTAGTACACCATCGCGCCGCCGCCTTCATAGCCGCCTTCGCGAAGAATTCGTTCCGACGGAACGTAGCCGGGACAGTGGTTCGCGTATGCATGGATCCAAAGACGCGCGGCATCAAGCTCGCGCGACAGTCTCAACGCATAGTCGACCACAACTTCACCGGGTAGAAACACCATCGCTAGTTCGTCGCCAAACTGCCATGTGCGAACGGGATAGTCAATGGATGTGAGCAGCGGTTCCTGGCGATCAAGTCGGCCAAGTTGCGTCTGTGCATGAAACCCAATGGCATCTTCGCGCTTCGCAAGCTCTGTCCATTCTTGGTACGATGGGAGCGTGGCCAACGGCAGGTTGATCCGCGTCTCGTGCGCTTGCACGGATGCTGTCAGTGGTCGCAGCGGTTGTCCCAACAGTCGTACGACTTCGCGGGCGATCTCACTGCCTTGTGCTTCGGCGATTTCAGCTTTATCGCCTGTGACGCCTGACGAAGGATTGGCATCGGCACCGCAGCCAATAGAAACCATCGCCAAGCTGCCGGGAAACCGCCGTTCAATCTCGGCCTGTGCAAAACCCGCCCAGTCGCCGCCGATGCGATTGTCGGAAAGTGTGACACAATGGCAGGCATATGTGACCCAGACAGCGACCAACTGATCTCGCTCGTTAAAGGTCGCCAGCAGCGGCAGGCTATGATCGACCGGCCCACCGGCCGTGCGACGATTTGCCGCGAAGCCTACGCTACCCTTGCTCCAACGCAGTCGTGCCGGTTGTTGATTGCGAATGGCTGCCACTGCCGCATCGCAGATCCGTTCTCGCAAGAAGTCGCTGTAGCGATCGATGTGTGCTTGGTGAGGAGCCGGGATCGGTTGGCCAAACAACGTTGGTGAGACGCGGTTAACCATCGGCGCCGTATGAGTGTGCGTGGCGACGATCGACAGCCTTTCGGGACGCACGCCAAACCGCGCCAGGCGTGCCGCGACTTCGCGATGCAGGGCATCGGGAATCCCCAGCGTGTCCACGACGATCATCACGGCCGGAGCTCCCGTCGGATGTTTCTCGCTATCGATATCGCTAATCGCCATGGCTTTCGCCCACAGTCGTTGGCGAATGCCAGTGGATTCTGTTCGCCGAAAGCCGAACCCGTTTAGGCGAACTGGATAGTCGGGGGTGACGTCGATGCTGGCGACTCCCACCGTGTGCGAACAAGGCGTCGACATTAATGCTGCCAACAAAATCAGATTGCAACTCCACATCGCTGAAACCTCGTTGTAAGCTGGTGTTCCGCTTGAATGGCTACTAGGGGTCGCGCAAGCCAACGCGCGGACAGCGCTTTCAATTGCGCTGTTTCTTGGATGATTCGATCGGACAAAGCTGCGTGACTTTGCCGAGTGTTAGGAAGTCTGGCATTGCTGCATTATGGTCGGAGGGAACTCAAGATGCATCCCGTTCTCAATCGGAACGTCTATTTGGTCAAAGAGCACGTTGGCATGTTCAAAGCAGCCAGCAATTATGATGTGTTCGACCCAGAGAGCGGCCAGCCACTTCTTTTCTGTCGCGAAGATCGGCTGGGCTTCTTCACAAAGATGTTTCGCTTCACCGACTATAAGCGAATGACGCCGTTTCATCTGGATATCACGACGCCCGAAGGCGATCCCGTCGTGAGCGTCAAGCGGCCGCTGTCGCTGTTCCTTTCCAAGGTCGACGTGCTGGATGAAAACGAACAGCGCGTGGGCGGCTTTAAACAAAAATTGTTCTCGATCGGCGGCGCCTTCGATGTGCTCGGCGCCAGTGATCAGAAACTCTGTCACTTGAAGGGGAAGTGGACGAGCTGGGAATTCAAGTTCATCTCGGACAACTGTGAACTCGCCACCGTTACCAAGAAGTGGGCCGGTCTCGGCAAAGAACTGTTCACTTCTGCTGACAACTACGTGTTGCAGATTTCCGACGAAGTCCCGCTGGACAACCCGCTGCGGATGCTGATCGTTTCCGCCGTCTTCTGCATCGACTTGGTGCTAAAAGAGTAGGGCTGTTCGCCGTCACACGCTAGTTCGCCGCAACGCGCTAGCGTCGGTTCAGTCCCGGCGCTGACTCTCCACGTGTTGTGAAAACTGCGGCTGGCGCCTGTCGGCTAACGAAGTAGCGCTATCTGCGTCTTTCGACGAACGCCGGACTACCAGCTCTGTCGATCTGACATTTTTTTGCAATCGTTCCGTGCCTTTACAACATCTCCGGATGCTGAGCTATTTCAAAGGGGAATGATTCTATGTTGTGGGTGCGTATATATCGTCAGATACGACCGCTGCTCCGGTATGCAACCGCCGCCGTTTGTGTACTTGCCATTGGTGTGCAAGCTGATGCGGCGCAGATCGGGCTGATCAACGATTTCTCCGATGGGGTTCAAGGCTGGGAAGGCTCCGGTCTGGTGCAGGTAGCGAACGGCGGACCCGATGGCGAGGGCGACGGGTATTTGCGAATTACTGCCGATGGCGGCTTTGGACCGGGAGGCAAAATCGCCGCTTACAATCAGTCGAGCGACGTCCGAGGAGATTTGGGGGCGCTCGACGTGATTGCAATCGATGTCGACATGTTCGTCGATCCTAGCTCGCAATCTGACTTGACAATGCGTCTCGTTCTATTCGGTCCAACGAACACGAACAACCGTTGGACTTCGACTGACGCGATCACGGTGCCGAAGGACGGACAATGGCACCATCTCTCGTTTCCTGTCGCCGCTGATGCTATCACTCGCGCGCAGGGAGCGGCAACATATGAGCAGATGATCAGTGATGTCGTGAGGATCATGTTTCGGCATGATACGGGGACGCCGAGTTCACAGGGCACCGTCGTTTCGGCCATCGCTGGCATTGATAACGTGTTCTTCGTTGTACCTGACGTGCCGCCCATGTTCGACTTCGACGGCAGTGGTGCCTTGGACGTCGGCGATATTGATGCGCTGCTGCTCGCTGTCCGAACTGGTTCGACAGATGCTCAATATGATGTCGACGCCGATGGTGACGTCAACGTTGCCGACATCGTGGCACTTGTCACGACGCCAAGTGGTTTCAATACCTACATTGGCGACGTCAATCTGGATGGTGAGTTCAATACATCCGATCTAGTCCAGATCTTTCAGGCGGGACAGTACGAAGACGCAACCCAGGACAACTCGACTTGGGAGAGCGGCGACTGGGACGGCGATGGTGACTTCGGCACTGGCGATCTGCTGTTGGCATTTCAACAAGGCGGTTTCGAACAGCCGGCGCGGGCAAGTGTCGCCGGTGTCCCCGAACCGACATCCTTGTCGCTGTTCGTGCTAGGCTCGCTAATGCTCATTGGTCCAAGACGCTCGTGCCGTTAGAAGTATCGAAACACCACCGCGCAGGCAGGACGAACACGAAAGTTCAAATAACTAACGACAAATCTCAAAACTCGAAAGTTCATTTGATCGATCGCTACGTCAAAATCTCTCGCACGATGCGCGCTGGTTCAACACCGATCAGACGCATATCCAGACCTTGACTCTTGACCGTGAAGCGGAAGGGGTCGAGCCCCAGCATGTGGAGCATGGTGGCGTGAAGATCTCGGATGTGTACGACGTTTTCAACTGCGTTATAACCCAGGTCGTCCGTTGCACCGTAAGTCATGCCGCCGCGGACGCCGCCACCTGCCAACCACATCGAGAAACCCTTGATGTGATGATCTCGGCCGATACCGCCTTTGCCTTGGAACATCGGCGTACGGCCAAACTCGCCACCCCATACAATCAAGGTGTCGTCAAGCAATCCACGCTGGGCCAAGTCCGTAACGAGTGCCCAGGTTGCTTGGTCGGTTAAGCTGCAACAGACATTCATATACTTGACCAAATCCCCATGATGGTCCCAGCCTCGATGGTACAAGTGGATGAATCGCACTCCGCGTTCCACGAGTCGTCGCGCTAGCAGGCAGTTCGAAGCGAATGAGCCATCACCTGGCTTGGCACCATACATGTCAAGAATAGACTGAGGTTCATCATCAAAACGCATCAGCTCCGGCACGGACGTCTGCATGCGAAACGCCATCTCGTAGGCGGCGACGCGTGTCTCCAATTCCGGATCCCAATTCGTTCGCTGCCGATGTTCGTTCAGCTGCTGGATTTCATTGACCAACTCGCGCTGTTGTGCCAACTCGACGCCGGGCGGTGCATTGACGTAGTGCACCGGTTCGCCACTCGAATTGAATTCAACTCCCTGATAGCGGCTGGGCAGGAAGCCCGCGGACCACTGTCGTGCGGCAATTGGTTGTGGGTTTCGACCACCGACACTGGTCAGGACGACAAAGCCGGGTAAGTCGTCGCCTTCGCTGCCCAGTCCATAAGTGATCCAAGACCCCATTGAGGGGCGACCACTGATTGCGGTGCCCGTGTTCATGAAGGTATGAGCTGGATCGTGATTGATCTGTTCTGTCACCATGGATTTCACGACGCAAATCTTGTCGGCCAGCTTCTGATGCCAAGGCAAGAAGTCGCTAATCCATTGGCCACTTTCACCAAACTGACGGAACTTTGTCAGCGGTCCCTGACAAACAAGTTGTTGTCCTTGCAGCTGCGCAATCGGCTGCCCCTGTGTGTAGGACTCCGGCATCGGCTTGCCGCTCAGCCGCTCCAGTTCCGGCTTGTAGTCAAACGTTTCCAAGTGTGATGGTCCACCTGCCATACAGAGAAAGATAACGCGTTTGATTCGCGGTTCGCGTCGGAGCGCCGACGTTGTACCGGGCGGGTTGCCAGCTAATCTTGCGGCGTCGGCCTGACGATTGATGAGTGATGCCAATGCGGCAGCACCAACACCAACTCCGGTGCGAGACAAGAATGTGCGGCGGCAGACGGAAGTTGCCAGGCGTTCGCTGCTTGATGTGTCGTATCGGTTCATTTGAGGCCGTGAAGCTAAGGTTGAGTCGAGTGCGGCAGATGCTAGTCACGTGAAATAAACTCATGCAGATTCATCACCGCACGAGCGACCGTGGTCCAGGCCGCCAGTTCATCGGCGGCGATCATTGGCGGCGGCGCGAACTGGCCGGCATGCGTGAGCTCAACTGCAGCTGCTGCGTGCGCGGCGTAGTAGCTTCTCGTCCGTTGGAGCAGAGCGGACAACCTCGCCATTTCGTAAGCATCTGGAGCACGAGAAAGCGCCAGTTGGTAAAGTCTGGTAACTCGGTCTTGGTCACTTTGAGTATCGACATCCGCCAGAGCCCGCGCCGCCAAGGCAACTGCCGCCTCAACGAATGTTGGATCGTTCAACATCGTCAACGCGGCCAAGGGCGTATTTGAGCGCGGGCGACTTGCTGCGCATTCCTCACGCGTAGGAGCGTCGAATGCTCGCAGCATTGGATGCAGGAACTGCCGTTGCCAATGCATGTACACGCCGCGTCGCCACTGCTGTGCATCTTCGTCGGCGTGGTACGTGCGTGGGGGAAAATTCAAATGGCGGTAGTAGCCGGCTGGTTGATACGGCTTGATACTGGGACCACCGATCTCTGAATTGAGCAGTCCGCTCACAGCTAACGCATTGTCGCGTACGAACTCTGCCTGCAGTCGCGATTTCGTTTGCCGCGAAAGTAACACGTTCTGCGGATCGCTAGCCACCTGCGCCGGAGATGTTGTCGACGCTTGTCGGTAGGTGTTGGTCGTGACGATCGTTCTGACCAGTGACTTGACGTCCCAACCGCTAGCCACGAATTCACACGCCAGCCGATCAAGCAGCTCTGGATGATGCACGGGCTGGCCCTGTCCACCGAAGTCGTCTAATGATGGACAAAGTCCGCCACCAAAGAACAAAGCCCATACGCGGTTCACATACACGCGGGCCGTTAAAAGTCCAATGCCTTGTTCCGTGTCGGTCAGCCAGCGGGCCAAGTCCAAACGATCGGCGCGACGTGCGCCGACGTCGAGTCGTCCTAGAAATGCCGGCACTGCAGGTTCGACGATCGCCCCCGAATCATCAAGCCAATTTCCTCGTGGCA
>JAGQPK010000809.1 GCA_020426755.1 Planctomycetales bacterium | reverse complement strand
TCACATCGTCGATCATGAACGTGGCGGTGCCTGCACCTTCGTTGACATCAATGCTCAGGCGGTGCCAAGCGTAGGCGAGCGTCCCGTCGGCCGCCGTCACGATCACATTGGTCGGATCGAACACCGAGCTATCGCCTTGAGCGGCAGGTGTCGTTTGTCCAGGGAACAACGGAGCGATGTCGGGGTGCGCGCCATCTTGCGAGGGCAGGGCATACTGACCGCTCTCGATGAACTGCTCGGCGCCGTCCTTGTACAGTCGGAAGTCACGTGCCGTGTCGCCGTCGGTGTCGACCAACAGGCTGGCACCGTTGAGCGCTGCCGCGGCGGCTGGATCGAAGCCAACCGACGCACCACCGAACTCGGTCGTGCCGCCGCTGGAATTGAAGTTCAGCCACATATCAACTTCAACTCGATAGTTGCCAGAAACATCTAGCGATTCGGGATACGTTGAGACGACGGCAACCGCTGCCGGATCAACGATGTTGGCTGCCATACGCAGACCGGTGGTTCCAGTACCGTTGGGAGCAGCAGGAATGCCGAACTTGCTGTAGTCAAAGCCGAAGGTAACTTCGTAGTCCGGGTCGGCGACAACGCCCCAGCCAGTGCCATCATCGAGAGTCGATGTGAAAAGCTGCGCAGACGCGGTGTGTGACACCAAGCCGAGCAGCGCGACCGCGAGGGCCGGCAACCAATGAAATTTCATGAGTCCTATTCCTTCAAAGTTGTCAAAAACGCACCGCATTCTGCATCCGGTGGCCAGTTGTTGAACTTGCAGAGTAACCCTCGCCTGACCTGCTGTCAAACGTCACCGCGTCACGTGATATATTGGCGCCCACGTCAGCTGAAATTGTTCAGCGTTTGAAACAAAAACAGGGCTTTCGTCCATGAAGATTGGCATCTTCGCCGACACGCACGATCATCTCGACAATCTCCGCGCTGCCGTCGCCGAATTCAATCGGCGCGAGTGCGACCTGGTCCTGTTCGCCGGAGATTTGGTTTCAACCTTCGCGATTCCGCCGCTACGCAAGTTGAAGTGCCGCCTGATCGCTAGCTTCGGCGACAACGAAGGAAATAAGGTGGGTGTCTACGGCGGCATGCAGATCGTGGGCTCGATCGCGGAACCGCCGTTTGGGTTTCGCACCGCCGATGGCACACGCTTTCTGTTGACTCATCAGCGATGGCTGTTGCCAGCTGACGTCACAGGCGCGGACGTCATCGTCTATGCGCACACTCACAAGCCGAGTGTCTCACGCGACAACGCCGGAATTCTGTGGATCAATCCTGGTGAAACAAGCGGGTGGACTTTCGGTAATCCCACAATCGCGATGCTGGATACCGAAACGATGGACGCCCACGTGATAACGTTGATTTAGCCACGGATGTCACGGATTTGTCGGATAAGTCAGATCGGGTAAACGTCAGACAGATCCGACAGATCTGTCTAAATTCAGTCTGATCAGATAGATCGGTCAGATCCGACAGATCAGTCTGATCGGTCGGATTTCAGTCTGATCGGTCGGATCCGACAGATCAGTCGGATTTCAGTCGGATCAAGGTGCGTCACTCTGCCGTCACCGCATAATAAATGACGTACAGCCACGAGAAGATGCCGTGGATGATGGCCCATAGGATCGACTTATGCAGGCTCCACGAAATCGTAATCGCTAGCGCGGTTCCGAAGGTGATGCCTGCTTTGGCCGCTTTGGTACCTTGTGACTCGATGATGACTTGATGTGTCTCTGACATGCGAATCTCCTGACACAATCTCGATCGCGCCCGGTGTCACTCTTTGAACAACGTCAAGGTCATCACCAGCGGCGTGGTGGCGCTGATGCTGTGTGGCGTTTTCGGTGACATCTGCAACCACGTGCCGGCTTGGGCTTCAATTGTCCGATTGCCTGCGGTGAGCATTCCTTCACCCGAAAGAACTTGGATGATCGCGTGTGACGGTGCAAGGTGTTCGGCGAGTCCGGCACCTGCCGCGAATGCGAACAACATGACCTTCGTCTGCGCGTTGTCGAGCAACACTTTGCTCGACTTGCCGTCTTCCGGTATCGGTAGCTCGCTACTCAATTGGCGATCTTGGTAAGAAAAGTCCAGCATGATCGGCCTTCCTTGAATTGTGCTTATAGTTGCGGACGTGGCGGTTTGACTTGTGCGCCTGCGGCCACGCCCTGAGCTTTTACTTTACGACGATAGACCTTGTCGCCGCAAGTCACGTAGAGCGTGTCCAGTTTTTCGCCGCCGAAGGTGACGTTCGACAGCCAGGCATCTTGCGGCTTGGACAGGATAAAGTGGACGCGTCCGAGTTGATCGAGCACCTGCAGGCCGAGTCGTGTCGTGACGTAGAGACGGCCTGCCGTATCGATCGCCATGCCATCGGCACCGCTCTCACTTGTTTCATCGGGCACATGCAAGTGGCCGTACGATTGACGATAGGCAAGCTTGCCGTCAGCTTGGATTTGATACGAGTACACGAAGCGATCGTGTGAGTCAGCAACATACAGTAAGCTATGGTCTGCCGAAGCGATGACACCGTTGGGGAAGTCGAGCTTGTCGTCGACGATCTGGCGATTGCCGGACGGGTCGACAAACCAAACTCGATGATTTTCGGGATCGGTATAGTAGCCACCTTTCGGCAACATTACGCACAGGTCATTGCTCGGCGCATCGGTCAGCAGGACTTCTTCAACGCCTTGTGGCGAGTAACGCACGATTTGCTTATTGCCGTGTTGGCAGGCGTATAACATGCCGTCGCCGCCGAACATCAGCCCGTTGACACCGGGGCTATCGGGCGCGAAAACCGACACGTTGCCGGCGACATCGACCTTGTGAATCTTGCCGTTCGGGATGTCGGTGAAGAAGAGTTCGCCCTGGTCGTTGACGGCCGGGCCTTCCGTGAACTTATGACCCTCACTGACAAGCTGCCATTCCTCGCCAGGGATCAGCAGATCCGTCCGGCGCGAGGTGG
>JAGQPK010000808.1 GCA_020426755.1 Planctomycetales bacterium | reverse complement strand
CACCAGATGGGAATGGCGAAGTTGCGAGTCCGCGGCATGGCCCGCGTGACTTACGTCGCGATGCTGCGCGCCCTTGGACTCAATATCCATCGCGTGGCCGCTTACCGAGCAGCAGGAGGGTAGACTGGGAAGGTTGGCGAACGCCCGTCCTGCGATTGCTCGTCAACCGCGAGGAGACGCGGCGTAATCCACCGTGAGACGCTGCGGCGCGCAACGAACGCATACCACGGAAAACTCGCCCCTGCGCCCAACGGGCGCCCATTCACAGAGCTTTTTTGCCGCCGCGTCAACTTCTTGCAATATCTCCCGCCTGAGCGATCGAGCTGATAGATGAGCACATCGGACGCCATGAGATGTGTCCGAAGTCTAGTTCGCACCGACTGGAAACTCGAAATAGTCGTCGCCCGCGTGAACGCTCTAATTCGAATACGCATCGAATCGGATCGCATTTTACGCGTTCGTGTTCGCGTATGAACTTTGCTGCGCCCCTAAATTAGCGGGCGATTAAACGGCACTTCTACGGCGGAATCGATCACGGCGGACGGCTGACACTCCGATTCTCCGAATACTTCATCCAGATACTCGTCGGTGATGCAGCCGTTCGCTTCGACCAACGCCTTGGCCGGAAACTGGCTACAAGGCCGCATTTCCAGGTTATAAGCGCGTGCAACTCTCAGAAGCTGATTCGGACTGTCGGATGTGACGCCAAGCATCTGGCATCGCATCGTCAGATAATCGACAACTTCCTGTTCCGTCGGCCGCGTGAGTCGAAACTCGTTCGCCTTGAGTCGGTTGTATAAGGCGTCGTCGAGTTGAGCGGGGTGAGTGGTGCAGAGAATGAGGTGCGCCGCGATGTCCTCCACCGACTTCTTAAGAGCTTGTGCGTACCGTTGCGGCAATTCTTGGATCTCGTCCAGCAGGAAAACACGACCGGTGTTTTGCAAATCGTGATTTAAGTCGATCAATCTTTCATCACAAAAGAGATTGGAATCGAGCTCGTCAAAGAGGGCGTGTTGGTGAATGGAATCAATGCCGCAAGACGAGCAGCGACCGCAAGGTTCGAACTCTCCTATTCCCTTGTTTCTACAGAGCGTGGCACGTGCGATAATTCGGCCAAGTGTTGTTTTGCCACATCCGGTGGGACCGGTGAGCAGGATGAGGTTGGGGAGCGACTGAGATGCGATGCACCTCGTAATCCGCCGCAGAGTTTTCTGGTTGCCGACGATTCCTCGAAACTCAATCGGACGACCGTATTTGTTCTTGCCTTCGCTGGGGTGGTAGTTGTTCATTGGGGGGCTCGCTACGTTGTGTGGATGGAATGAAAGTCGCCTAAGAGCCTGACTAATCGCGCAATCTTGCAGTAACTTCTCTCTGCTTCAGGGGTTAGTATTGCGCCGCCGTTGCACTTCTTGGCGCAATTTCGCAAGGTGGCGGCAGGGCGTTGTACGGATTTGAAATCCGGGGATGGACCGAGTTCGGCGGAAAACGGTAATACACCGCCTTGCCACGCTGCTTTACTCGGGCGCTCCGATTACCCCGATTTGCGGTGAAGGCTTCTAGGAGGGCGTCGTTGACGCAACGTTCCAGCGTGTTTTTGACGGCGTTGTAGGAACCGCCGACAACGCGACGTGCGCCTTGGCGTGTAAAGACTTTGGAGCCCCAGTCGGAATGGTCTGGAACTGTTTGCTGGTATCGATCATTCGATTGGAAGGCCTCATAGAGAAGACCAGCATCCTGCAAGACTTGGGCGGAAGCACTGACGCCAAGCGGAAGGGTGTCGAGGGCAATCAACAGGCGACGTGCTTCACCGTAGTCAGCATCTGTGACTTCCAACAAATGACCGGAGATCACGACGTCGGGCGAGGTCAGCGAGTGCCAGCCGATTCGCAAGGTAGCATGCGCGTAGGACAGGCGCGCCACGATTGTCGACTCGCTAGGGCGAAGTCTCGCTCGAAGTTCACGGAGAATACCGTCGTCCAATGGTGAGAGCGTTGAAATATGGTCCAACAAGGTTCTCAGCATGTCGGTTGATGCTTCCTCGTGCTTGCGAGATGGCAGTCCAAAGATCCGTCCAAATCCGAAGTAGGGCGCTCGGTCTGCTGGGACTGAAACTCTAAGGTACGTCCCGTCGCTCGGCAGATCAGACGTGCCGTCGTTGAACCACCAGATACTGGGACGCGAGCCGTCCCGAAGATCCACATTCGTATGATCGAGGGCGTGAGTGAACCCGTGAGGGCAATGCGATGCAATGAGGACGACCTTTGCTGAACATTCAGGCGAAGTGAGGATTTGCCTTACTTCCGCAGGCGTTGTCGCTGTAGCGACATCGTTCCGCAGGAGACCAAGCATTCGGCGAGCGATGATTTCGTCCGCTGGCGGATCTGCAGAATCGATGCGAACGTTGAGCGGAGCCCTAAGCACGCTGCTGGAAAGCGACGCGAAGAGGATGCGGTCTACGTCATCGATCTGAGCGCCTTGATGACGCGACAGCATCTCCCAAAGGTCACTCATGGCGCCCCCATCAATATGGCGTGATCCACATGGCTGGCAGTCTTTGCGAGTGGCGATGAGAAATAATGTTGAACTCGGTTTGCTGCTGCCCAGGTCCTGGAGACTGCGAGTAGCGAGTGCCGTTTCACGTAACCGCAGTAGTTGCCTTCGTTCGCCGTAGAGGAAAAGACAAGGTTGATTTTGACCTGCCTCCGGTTCAAGTTCGAGATCCGGTCGTTCCCGCGTCTCAAGTTGGCTGCGACAAACACGCATCCTTGGAGACGTCGTGTACGCGACATAGAAGCACCAAGTCCATTGGAGGACAACTAAAGAATAGTACCGGCGTCTGTGGTGCGGGCGACGGTGCTTCCATGCACCATCTAGGCACCCGAACATTTGAGGTGGGCTCCGGCCGAAGTGGCCAATGTGAGCGGCCGAGGACGTTCCACCCGCTTCAAACTACACCCAACCACTTCATCTTTCGG
>JAGQPK010000807.1 GCA_020426755.1 Planctomycetales bacterium | reverse complement strand
CGCCTCACCCGCGTTCGTGCATCGATTGCGGATCGCCATGATGTGGGCTTGGTCCGCACGAATGGCCGGACCGAATCCGTCAAACTGATTTGCGAACGCGTCGAGCGTTGCTCCTGGCCACACCCAAATCCCCTGACCGGTACGATCTGCGTTCGATAAAAATTTGTTGTCGTGCGCGGTGACACGACCTTGGACCAGCAGCGCCGCCACGCCGCCGCCGGTGAGTTCATTGTCGTGCAGCAACGCGCCGGAATCCGCGCGGATCGCCACGATCGGTGGCACGCCGCCCGATCGAGACAAGACGTTCTGAGTCATGATCGCAATTGATCCGCCGACAACTCCCACTGCGACCTGCCGGTTCTCGCGGCACTCGTTCTTATGAATCACGGCGTGCACGCCCGCGCTGACCCCAATTCCCGCCTGCTCGTTCTCGTAGCATTGATTGGCAATCACAACCGGTTCTGAAGAGTCGGCGCAGCCAATGCCAGCCGCGCGATTATGGTGGCACTTGTTGTGTCGCAGAATTGGCGTCGCTCGGTCTCGGCAACCGATTCCGGCCATGGCGTTCTCAAAGCACTCATTGTCCTCCACAAGCGGCGCGGTCTCTGGCATGCGTATGCCAATGCCAGCACGCTGATTTCGATGGCATCGGTTCTGGCGAATAATGGCATGCGAACCTTCACGGCATCCAATCCCGGCGCGGACATTTCTGGAGCACTCATTCTGTTCAATGATTGGACTGGCATGTCGACAACCAATTCCTGATCGGAGGTTTTCGTCACAGCGGTTGTCGCGCACGATCACGTTGCTCCGGCCGGCAATCCCAATTCCACCACCCATGTTCCGGTAGACCCAGTTGTGACAAATGCTTGTCTCCTCCTGACACTCGGCTCCCTCAATGGCAATTCCCACGTCGCCATTGTGGTGAATCACGCAATAAGCGATTCGGCAAGCGACGCCGCGAACTCGCACTCCCGGACGTGAAGCCTCGGCGCCGGCCACACCAGTGCTGTCGGCAAGTTGCTCGCCATGTTGTTCAAAATGAGTTTGCCAACTGTGTTCGTCGAACGTGCCCACGTTGGTTACCGTGAAGCCATCAAGCTGGCTACCTTCAGCCATTTCCACACCGGGGGCCATCCCCAAGTTGCCACCGGCATCGATGATGGTGCACATGGCTCTGGCGAACCGATCCGTGTCGACTTTCTCTTGGCCCACGCTCCTCAAGGTAATGCCGGGTTTTAGTTTCAATTGACCGACGTACGTTCCCGGATCGACCAGGACGACGTCGCCAGCGGACGCCGCATCGATCGCGACTTGAATTGTTGCGTAATCAGCTGGCACCTTGTGAGTCGCTGCATTAGCAAACCGGGGCGCGGTCATACAGAGCGCAAAGATCACGGCACGGCAAATCGTTTTCATACGGCACCCGGAAAAGTTGATTGTGGCGAGTTGGAAACGACAACGTGACTCGATTCTACCTCGACTTGCAGCCAACGTGGTGGAGCGTGTGCGATCAACCTGATCAGGTTGGAATCAGTCGACGATGCGCGGCGAGTGACAAGCCCGCGTCTTCGTTGACAATTAGTTGTTTATAAGTACGATGCAATGTTCAACGAGCAACGGATCGGTTTGACGGCATCGGGAACAGGGCGGCGATGGAACCAAGTCAACGACTCAAAGTCGAAACTTGCGACGCCCACCACCGTCTGGAAGTCAGCTTGTCCATCGATGAACTGTTTGCGACTCGGGCCAGCTATGCAGAATTTCTACGTCGCTTGACCGGAGTACAGCTCCCAGCCGAAGCAACAGTTTCCGCTTGGTTAGACGATCGTCTCTTTGCATCGGAAACTCGGGCCGAGTGGTTGCGATGTGACTTGCAGTGGTTGCTTGATGAACAGCCGCGTGTCGACTTGGCCGATTTCGATTGGGTGACGTCGGCTTCGTATGCCGCCGGAGTAGCTTACGTTCTGGAAGGAGCTGCGTTGGGCGGACGCGTGTTGCGACAGCAGGCGCAGCAGCGACTTCGCTTCGTCGACGAGAACGGTGTCCGCTTCTTTTCCGGTCACGGTGAAGCCACGATGACACGTTGGCAGCAAGTACGCATTTGGCTGGATCACAATCTGTGTGACAACGATCAAGTCGACACGGCCACGGAGGCCGCTCGACGCACATTTCAGATATTCCAAGCTGCACTTGAAGGGGGCCTATGAACGACACGGTGTTGAGATTCGGCGCGGCGGACCTCACGAATTGTGATCGCGAACCGATTCATATTCCCGGATGTATCCAGCCGCATGGATGTCTGATGGCTTTTGACACCGACACGTTACGGCTGACGCACTGGTCCGCGAACGTCGAATCTCACCTAGGAATAACGCCCGTCGGCGGCAGCAGTCTCGATGAGCTAGGGGTGCACTTCGAAACGGACGTGTGCGACACGATTCTGAGGGGCCGCGAAGGAACGGTGCATCCGGTTCGGCTGCTGTTTCGCGAAGCTGGCTTGGAGGAGCGGCGGCGCCCCGCGGTGGCACATCACTATCAGGGCCGATTGATCATTGAATGTGAAAACTTGCCCAGTGATGCCGCCGGTGTGCCGTGGTTGAATCGCTTGCCTTTACGACTCGCCGCGACAGGCCAGAAGCTGCAGGCCTGCCAGGACCTGGAGTCTTTGTATAGCGAGATTGCCGCCGAAGTGCGGAACCTGAATGGTTTTGATCGCGTCATGGTTTATCGCTTCTTGGAAGAGGGCCATGGCGCGGTCGTTGGTGAATCAGTGGCCGACGGTTTTGGATCATTCCTCGGATTGCACTATCCGGCCACGGACATTCCACAGCAGGCGCGGCGTCTGTATACGATCAGTGCCGTTCGTGCCATTGCAGATATCGCTGCCGAACCAATTGCAATGCTGGCAACCAGCGATGAGCCGTTGGATTTGAGCTTCAGTTGCTTTCGCGCCGTGTCACCGATTCACGTCGAGT
>JAGQPK010000806.1 GCA_020426755.1 Planctomycetales bacterium | reverse complement strand
GCTCGACCTGGCGAAAATGGAAAGCGGTCGCATGGACGTCCGTTTGACCGACTTCAAGATCGAAGTCGTCGTCAATGCCCAGTGCGATTTGGTACGGGCACTCAGCGATGAAAAGAATATCGATCTGGACGTACGGATTGAGTCCGACTTGCCCGTGCTGCACCAAGATCAGGGCAAAGTGCAACAGATCTTAACGAATCTGCTCTCGAATGCCATTAAGTTCACGCCGGAAGGCGGTCGCATCTGCGTCTCGGCCACGCGCAGCGCTGATGATGAGCTGCTGCTGACCGTGGAGGATACGGGGATCGGCATCGCCGAAGAAGAACGCAGCTTCATCTTCGAGAAATTTCGCCAGGGGTCCGCCGTGCTGGGCAACGACAATCTGACTCGCAAGTTTGCCGGCACTGGGCTGGGGTTGTCGATTGTCAAAGAGCTCTGCAAACTACTCGGGGGCGAAATCTACTTCGAGAGTGAGTTTGGCAAGGGCAGCCGCTTCACAGCAAAGTTGCCGTGGCAGCGCAAAGAACAGCCAAAGGTGCAGTCGTCGCTGACCGCTCGGCTCGACGAGGTAACTCAGAGTCAGCGGATGGAGTTGGCGCGCAGCACGCGAGCACTACCGTCTCCGGAAGCGGTCGGCGCGCCCGGCACGCCGACGGTTGAGAAGTAGGTTGGTGTTGCTCGTCGAGCATGGTATGTTCCCGCTTGGTAGCCCCTTGAGTAACACGTTGCCCCAGGTATTTGTTAGAAACGTCGGCGCCGAGGCTCTGCGCCGGGCAAAGTGAGGAGAACGAATGTCGAAGGATGCTGCCGGTGTCGAAGTGCACCTGTTTACTGATGGAGCTTGTCGCGGAAACCCTGGCCCTGGCGGCTGGGCGTTTATCTTGCGCCATTTGAAAACGCAGAAGGAACTGGAGGGCTCCGGGGGTGAAGCGGATTCAACGAACAATCGCATGGAACTGACGGCTGTCGTCCGCGGACTCGCCGCTCTCAAGCGGCCTTGCAGAATCGAGCTTTTTACGGACAGTGTGTATGTGGGCAAGGGGTTGAGCGAATGGTTGCCCAAGTGGAAAGCGAACGGTTGGAAGCGGCGCGAAGGTGGGCGGCTGCAACCGGTAAAGAACGAGGATCTATGGCGCCAGTTGGATACGCTGTGTGCCCGACATCGCGTGAAGTATACCCGCGTCGCCGGCCACAGCGGACATCCCGAAAACGAACGTTGTGACGAACTCGCGGTGGAAGCAGCGCTGAAAGTCTGAAGCCCGGGGCAACGCCGGCAACATCCCAGCCGAGTCATCGAGTGACGCGTCGTAGTTCGCCGAAAGGCGCCAGCCGCGGTTCTCACTGAACTGGGAGCCAGTCGCCAGGGTCAAACCGATGCGAACACATTACGCAGACTTTTAGCGAATCGTGTCGGGCGAGCAGTGTGTTCACTTTCGTGCTCGTGCTCGTGCTCGTGCTCGTGCTCGTGCTCGTGCCTGAACGCGTAGGACAAGGATATGCTGTCATCCAACACCAACCATAACACTTCATGGCTGGGAACTCTCGTTTGAATCCGCTCAACTTGCGATCATCGCTGCAGTATTTGCGCGGAGTAGGGCCTGACCGCGCGAAGGTGCTGGAGCGGCTTGAGCTGCGGACGGTACAAGACCTTTTATTCTTTTTCCCACGTGACTACGTCGATTTGTCGCGTCGCGTGGTCGTCGCGGAATTGCAGGAGGGGGAGCCGGTCAGCATTGTTGGCGAGGTGGAAGATTTTGAACTGCGCGCAGGCAAGGGCAGTCGTTCGATCTTTGGTGTGTTGTTACGGCAAGATAGTTCTCACTTCCGCGCCGTCTGGTTCAATCAGCCCTTCATGGAGCACCGCTTTCAGCGTGGCCAGAAAGTACTCGTTTCCGGACAGCCCCGTTTGCAAGGCCTCCGCTGGCAGTTCGTGCATCCGCGGGTGACACCGATGGCTGGCGACGAAACGGCGCCAGGCGAAATCCTCCCGGTCTACTCGCTTACCGAAGGCTTGAAGCAACATCAACTGCGCAAGATCATTCAGAACGCAGTGGATGAATGCGTACAGCTTGTTCCCGAAGCGTTTCCTCTCGAGTATCTCCAGTCGCGTCAACTTTGTGCCATCGATGAGGCATTGCGCGAGGTCCATGCGCCGTCATGTTCCGCCAAGCTGGCAGCGGCCCGCTATCGGCTGGTATATCAAGAGCTGCTTGTGATGCAGCTTGGGTTGGCGATGCGTCAAAAACAATTGCTGGAGCGACAACGTGCCATACCGTTGCCGTGCGACGCGCGGATCGACGCGCGGATCCGCCGCTTGTTTCCCTTCGAGCTGACTCAAGATCAGTTGCAGGCCATCGGCGAAATCGTGACTGACGTGGGGCAACCCGTGCCGATGAATCGATTGTTGCAAGGCGATGTGGGCACCGGCAAAACGGCGGTGGCTGCTTATGCCATGTTGTTGGCAGTGGTGCACAGCAGTCAAGCAGTGCTGATGGCTCCCACCGAAGTGTTGGCACGTCAGCACTTCAACACGCTGCAATCGTTGCTTGGTCAGAGCCAAGTGCGACTGGCGTTTCTCTCCGGCGCCTCGACGCCGAAAGAACGAAAGCTGCTGGCAGAAAAATTGAGCGAAGGCCAAATAGATTTGTTAATTGGCACGCAAGCCGTGATTTGGCAAGACCTGCAGTTCCACCGCTTGGGGCTGGTCGTCATTGATGAACAACATAAGTTTGGTGTTGTCCAGCGCGCCACTCTCCGACAAGCTGAGACCGATCCGCACTATCTGGTCATGACCGCGACGCCGATTCCACGTACCATGGCCATGACGCTGTTCGGTGACTTGGAAGTGTCAGCGCTCCGCAACACGCCGCCTGGCAGACAGCCGATTCATACTTACTTGGGTGACGCTGAGCGACGCGCAGGTTGGTGGGAGTTCTACCGACGAAAGCTCCGCGAAGGACAACAGGGATTTGTGATCAC
>JAGQPK010000805.1 GCA_020426755.1 Planctomycetales bacterium | reverse complement strand
CGATATCGCATGGGACATCCTCGAATTGCATTCACAAGTCACCAACGACACATTGAACGAAAAATTCCGCCCGATTTGCGCGACGTCCGGAGCAAGACCCGCCTGCGGTTCTAGCGTAACGATCGGCGGCTCATGCCACTTTGCAGGATCCGCCAATTACGTCATCTTTGGCGTGATGTGTCGACTTTGCCACGATCACTACGACAAAATGCTGAACGATGCCGCGTTCTACGAGATCTATGACAAAGACGCCTATCGACGCAGCCGGCTACATTTCACCGAATCGGGCATGCTTGGGCTGGTCGATCTGTACAAGAAATATGTCCCACTGCTGTCTGGCGACGCTCCAGCTGGCAACATCGAGGGCGCGAAACGCTGGTCCATCGCGGGCTACCATGGCTGGCCCTACCGCGCCCCCACGCCATTGCCGGATCGCGTGAACTGCCAGCTCACTTGCCCGCACAAGGCCGCGATACCGCTCAACATTTCGTGGTATCCGTACGTAAATCCCTACGCACGACGTAGCGGCCTCCGCTGACGTTTCGTTGTTCTCTCAGTGAGTCGTGGGGCAGGCAACGCTCCACAACTTATCCACGGGGTCAGATCCAGTTTCTAGTTTTTGGACCGTTGCGGGAAACTAGAAAATGGACCTGACACTGCGCAGCCTAGTTGGACCAAACGAAACGCCTCAATCCGGCATGAAGATGCGTTAGCGTCATTGCCAGGTACCAAAGTCGCTGAGTGCCACGGACGACGCAGATGACTTACCACGGCGGCCAGGTCATGCGCGACGTTTATCCAACTCGTCGTGTGCCTGCTAACAAACCTTGGCAGGCCCAACGGAAGCGGACTGGTACGCGCTACTTACTCAAGTCAGTAGTCCGTCAAAGCTCCCGTTTTTCGGCTTAATGACGTGCTCGATTAATCAACCACCTAAATGCGAGTTTAACCGCTTCATTGCCGCCAGACGCCGATTTAGAATGAGACCTGCTCAACACCAGGGCCCGCTGAACGGATGGCGTGCAAACATGTCTCACTCTGCAGACAGGATATTGGCGTCGGCGTAAAAAGGTCGAGCGCCGTGACGCTCATGCCAGAACGACTAAGGCCTGTCACTGATTCAAGGTGTACGTCTAATGAATGCCGCCCGGTCTCTGGCCATCGCTTTCATCGCGGTTGGGCTCGTGTGTCTCAATTGCCTATGTTGTTTCGCCATTGACATTGCGCTCACGTTCGACACACCGGCAGACCAGTTCCCTGCATACGATCCCGACGGCAGCAAGCTGCAGTTGATTGCGCTGGCTGCGGCAGACATGTGGGAAGATCTGTTACCCTTTGGCAACAACGCCTATAGCGTGACCGTCCATTGGGGAACGTTTCCGGCGAACAGTACGCAGCTGGCGGTTTACAACGGTTTTGACCACTCGATCAATGTCCGCCGCAACAACGCCTGGTTTCTTGATCCCACGCCGACAGAGCACGGCGAGTTCGCGCCGTTCGTGCAGACGCTCTATCGCGATCTCGATGCCACGCAACAAGCAAGCTTCAACGGAACGCCGCCGGATCTGCTGGAAACGGGTTACACCGCTGCCGCAGTCTCAGGCGGCGTCGCAGACGGTGTTGACGATTTGCTGTCCGTGCTGCTCCATGAAATGGGGCACTTTACGGAGATCGGCTACAACCTGCTGGCCCCCGACGTGGCGATACAATCCAAGTTTATCGGTGGAGTTACCGGCGTATCGGCTCAACGCGAAGATGAAAGCCACATTACTCCGGACAACGCGCTGCTCGATCCGCAGTTGGCTGCGGGGCAGCGAGTCTTACCGTCAGCGCTCGATCTCATGGTTGCGGCGAACGAACAAAACCATAGCGACATTCGGCTGCGGCGGATCGACTGGCTGGGCAATGTTCAATTGCCGGGACCTTCTTTGTGGTCCGTCGCAAGTGGATGGGAAGGAGGACGCACTCCGACTACCGGGACGAATGTGACGGTGCGCGATGGGGGCAATTTGCAGGTGCTTTCAGCGCCCGGTACAGCACGTACGCTGTTATTGACCCAGAACAGTGATCTGACGATCTTCGACGATTTGCACGTGGCGCTTGATACGCAGATCTTTGGCTCGGGAGGGTTTGACCATCCAACCGTTGTGATCGCTGATGCGACGGGCACGATGGCCGTGGACCGCAATCTCGACATTTCACTAGGGGGCGTACAGCTCAACGGTGGCCAGCTTGATGTTACTGGCCTGTTGATTTTGGATGGCGAGGTGAGCGGCGCGGGATTCGTGAATACATCGACGCTGAATGGTTACGGCGCCGTGAATGTGGGATCGCAGTTGCGCAACCGTGGCCGTGTCAAGGGCGAAGGGGGGACGCTTGTGATCACGGCGGGCGCCTCGGGTAAACTCGACCTCGATGGAAATCAAGAAGCCACTCAAGTTGGATTACTGTTAGCCCGCGACGGCAACTTGGAGTTCCACGGACCTCTCAACGACGCGTTCGATGGAACTGCCGACATTGGCGCCGGCCATTCGATTCGCTTCGACGAGGAGTGGACCTTTGGCCAAAACGGCAACTTGCACTTTAGCGATGCCGGTGCCCTGGCGGAGTTCTTCAGTTCGGTTCCAGCATCGCACGTCACATTCGACGGCTCTTCCATCACCTTGCCACAGAATGCCTTGGCTCGCGTTCGCGCCGGTGCAATCACACTCAAGTCAGGAGTAGACGTCACGGTCCCCAGTGGCGCAATCTTGGGACTGAATGGAAATATTGAATTCTCCGGGGGAAGTTACACCGGAGCGGGCGTCCTGCGGCAAAACGGCAATGCCAATGTTGCCACGAACACGAGTATTGCGGTTTCCGAATATGACTGGGATGGCTTTAATCTGCCGACTCCGGCCGACACACAGATCGAAGCGAACGCCAAATTCATGCTCAACGTCGGCAGCATTGGCGGTGCCTACAGCGGGACCGTTAGCTT
>JAGQPK010000804.1 GCA_020426755.1 Planctomycetales bacterium | reverse complement strand
AGTGCTTTCGCGCGTGTCACCTACGGACGTAATCATCCCGATCCCCGTGATTACGACGGGGTCCGGTACTCGGTCTCGATGGGGCTCGTGAATACGCAACATTCGCAGCCGTCCTTGGTGCTAGCGTTGAAGGTCATGGCATCCTGCGCCACGCTCGCGGCCTTCTTAACGGAAGTTGAGATTCCTGGCCAGCCGAGTTTGCCAAATATGTAAGGTGTAGTTCGCCGCAATGCGTTCGCGCCGGTGTTTCTAGTTCGCCGCGTTTCGGCGAACAGTCGGTCAGTAGTTCGCCGCAACGCGTTAGCGTCGGTTGCCCTGACGATTGGCTCCGGCTACAGCGAGACCGCGGCCCGCGCCTTTCGGCGAACTGATGAGACTCGCTTAACTCACCCCGGATTCTACGATGCGAGTTGCTTCGGCTTGAACAAGAAGAGATGGAGGCTTTCGCGCAGAATGATGTCGTTCTTGACAAACTTCAGCGACGAACGCACCATGCCGCGCATCGTGCGTGCTTGATTGTCACGTTGCTTCTTGCGTTCCTGCATTTCCTCGGACAGGTGTTCAATAACCTCGTACTTGACCATTTCGAAGTGGCTTGCCAGATGTTGGGCGACTTCTTGGGGCGAGTGGAAATGGTAGGTGTGCGTGGGATCGGCGATGCGATAGATATCGAACATTTTCGCCGACAGTGCCGTCAGTGGATTGCCCACGACATTGACCGAGATCACGAGATGACCGTCGGGACGCAGCTTGCGGTGGAGAGTTGCGACGGCGGTCGGCAGATGTTTGATGTGGTCGATGTTGTTCATCGAAAAGATGATGTTGGCCTCGCCGTCCTTGATCGGGGCGAGTTCTTCGATCGTGCCTTCATGCGGCTCAAACTCGGGCGGCAGCACGAAGTTTTCGCAGTAGAACGGCATTAGCGGATCAACACCGACGCGTCGACCATGCTCAACGAAGGCGACGATGGGATTGGGACCGCAGCCAACGTCGACGTAAACCCCGTCATCGCGGAACTCAAGTTCGCTCAGCTTGGCCAGAATCCCTTTCCAGAAGGGCGCGTGAAATTCAGCATAGACCTGTTGTTTATCGTCATGCGTTTTGGCACGCGTTTCGTAATAGTGCCGTTCGCGCTCTTGTGCAAACGTCCAGGTCGAGGAGGAGTCGCTCATCGTGGCTCCGTGGATTTACCAGTGGGAGGGCTGCCAGCGGCTGGCCCGCTGGCCTTCATGTGATCAGGCGTATGAACGATCATACGATTCGTATGGATAGAATTCGGAAGATATTATAATACCACAGCGCCGCCGAATGCGGATTTGGGTTCTGACACCGAGCGGGGACTCCCCTCTTGTCCGGGGGGCGAGCCGCAGACTAGCTCGTTTTGGCCGGATGCCCGGCGCACTTTCAGGTAAGAAGACCGTGCAACCGGTCGGGGGGCCGTTTTGACGGTTGGACAACAGGCAGTGCCGCGACGAACTCGCGTCGCGGTGACCTATCGAGTCATTTGGCATTGGCGACTGCCCATTTTTCAACGGCTGGCGGCGGATCCAGCGTATGAGATGTGCGTATTCCACGGTGCGGACTTTCCCGGCACGAAAACGGTCAATGCCAAGCGAATTGAGGGAGTGCCACATCGGCAACTCTTTACGCTCCGGTTTCTCTCCCGGATGGGACTGCCTGAATGGCCGCTCTGTCCGACGCTCATCTGGCGGCTCTGGCGGTTTCGACCGGACGTGATTTTGGCCGAAGGTAACAGCAACCTCGTCAATAACATACTGACGTTTTGCTATGCCACGTTAACTCGCACCCCCGTGGTGTTTTGGACGTTGGGTGAGCTGAAGGGCGAGCAGAAGCAGGGGATTGTGAATCGTGTTTTTCGGCGTGTCACTCGTTGGATGGAGCAGCATAGCGCGGCGCTACTAGGCTACAGCTCCCGAGCACTCGATTACTTCCAACGGAATGGCTATCCGACTGAAAAGCAATTCCGCGCTGTCAACGTCGTCGACACGGACGCGATCCCGCCGCGCGTCGCCGCCGCTGCAGACCAAGTTGGGCCGCTGCGTACGTCGCTGAAGCTAGATGACAAGCAGGTCGTGCTATTCGTTGGCGCAATCATTCCGCAGAAACGCATGGAAGACCTGGTGGATGCATTTGAGATTGTGCGTCGTGCGCAACCGAACAGCCACCTGTTGATCGTGGGCGACGGACCTTATTTGTCCACGTTACGGCAGTATATTGCGAAGTCAGAGGCATGTGCGGACGTTTCCACGGTCGGAAAGGTCGTGGAAGGCGTGTCGGCGTACTTTCTGCTGGGAGACGTACTCGTCCTGCCGCATCTCGGTGGTTTGGCTATTTCCGAGGCGCTGGCCCATGGAATTCCTGTTATCGCGACGAATGCCGATGGCTGCGAAGAAGACTTGATCGTCGACGGCTACGACGGATATCTCGTACCCGTTGGACAACCGACAGCACTCGCTGACAGAATACTGTCCCTTCTGAGCGACCCGCAGTTGCTCGCTGAAATGAAGACCAACGCACTGCAAATGATTGCGGAGCGACACAACGTTCACACGTATCTTGGTGGTATCAAGGATGCGATTGACTATGCCGCAAAGAAGAATGCTTCGCATTAGCCGCGGGCGGTTCGCAATCGTCGTGTGCGGTCCGGCGGACACCGCTATTTAGAACCGAAGTGCGCAGACGTCACCGTCCAGCACCGGGCCGTCCAGCATCTCGTCGTGGCGCCGGCGATCAGCTTCATTCTCGAAGCGATCACGGATCTTTTTCGCCGGCACGCCGGCCACGATCGTATACGGCTGAACGTCTCGCGTGACGACTGCGCCCGCTGCGATCACGGCACCGCGACCGATACGAACTCCGCACATCACGATGGCTCCGCCGCCGATCCAGACGTCGTCTTCCACGATCGTGCGACGTGGCTCCGACCGACCCGCAAAGATCATCGGAACGCCTGGACGATTGATCTCGTGATC
>JAGQPK010000803.1 GCA_020426755.1 Planctomycetales bacterium | reverse complement strand
CTTGACCTACATGCGTTCCGTCCGCAGCCACGCGATGAATCCGCAACGCATGTCCCGCAAATACTGTCGGTCGGACGGTTTGTGGAGAAGAAGGGATTTCCGCTACTGATCGAAGCATGTCGACGTCTCAAAGACGCTGGTATGCGTTTCCACTGTCGCATCGTCGGCACACCCGATGTTGATTCGCCAGTAGTCGCTGAGCTGATCGACGGTTATCAATTGCAGGACGTCGTTTCGATACTGCCCGCAGTCAGTCAAATCGAGCTCCGATCGTACTATCAAGATTCTGACATATTCGTGTTGCCTTGCCTGGTTACCGACAATGGTGACCGCGACGGCATTCCCAACGTGCTGGCGGAAGCCATGGCCATGGAACTGGCTGTCGTCTCCACTCAAGTCTCGGGTATTCCGGAAATCGTCGATGATGGCGAGAACGGTCGACTGGTGCCGCAGCGTGATGTCGCAGCGCTGACGGCCACGTTGCATGAACTACTGACGGACGCGCAGCAACGCCATCGACTCGGAGCGGCAGCGCGCCAACGTATTCATGAGGTGTTTGATTCTAAGCGGACCACCGAAACGCTGCGGGAACGCTTCAATCGCTCCATTGCGGCGCGAACGGAGATGCGACAATGAGTCTTGCTAACGCCAACTACTCGCGGGCAACTCGTACGACAGCCCGACTCCAGCATGCCTTGGCCGATCCGTTCTGCCGCCTCTCGCCTCGCGAGCTGCTAGATCATTTCCAGCACCGCAATAACGTCAACTATTTCCCGGTTGTTGATGATGAGGAGGCCAGTCGCGCGAAAACAGATCACGTCGTGGCAGGGCAATTCGACTTTGTCGGCGAGTGCCACACGTTCACTGGCGAGCCCAGTTGGTGCAGCAATCCGAGCTCCGACATCGAATGGCAGATCCTGTTGCACAAATTCTACTACGGCGTGGGCTTAGGAATTGCATTTCAGCAAACGGCGCAATCCAACTACGCTGAATGCTGGCGTGAACTGACGGCCAGTTGGATTCAGAACGTGCCACTCGAGTTCCTTACAAGCGACGTCATGGGGCGTCGCGTGCAGAACTGGATCTATGCGCACTGGTATTTTGTGAATGACAAGCAGCAGCATGCTCCTCTGACCATTGATGCGACATTCTACGCCGAGTTTCTCCTATCACTCCACGATCAGACAGAGTATCTCACACACCATTTGACGCCGGCACGGAATCACCGCACGATCGAGCTGAGCGCGATCTTCTGGACAGCGTTGGTTTTCCCGGAATTTCGCAAAGCGGCTAGCTGGCTAGCTTTCGCAACTGATGAATTGGCGCGGAACATTCAGGAGGATTTCCATGACGACGGAGTCCATATCGAGCAATCGACGGATTACCACCATCTGGTTCTCAAGAACTACCTGAACATCAAGCGACTGGCTCATGAGAATGGCTACGCATTGCCGTATGTGATCGATCGTGGCATTCACCGGGCAGCCGAATTCTCAATGTTTGCGCACAAGCCGGACGGCGTAGTGCCTTCATTCAGCGATGGTGACGCACGCTGCTTCCTATCGTTGCTTTCGCTGGCGGATGAAATCTACGACAACAAGCATTGGCGGTATATTGCGACGAGCGGCCGTAGCGGCGTCGCGCCGAGTGAGCGATCCAAGACGTTTCCCAATGGCGGCTACACGATTCTACGTGGCGGCTGGGGCCAGGAATGCCAGTTTGCCGACGAGCGATACTTGATGCTCGACTGCGGTCCCCTTGGTGCTGGCAATCACGGACATCTCGATTTACTGAGTATTGAAGTGGCTGCAGGTGGTCGTTCACTGATCGTCGATCCGGGGCGGTTTACCTACGATGAATCAGGCGAGACGAACTGGCGCGCTCGTTTTCGCGGCACAGCTGCTCACAACACAGTTGTTGTCGATGGCCGCAACCAAACACGTTACGAACCGCGTTCGCCGAAGTGGAAGGTGCGTGGCCCAGCGCCGGCGCATTGCCTGCAAGCTTTTGTAACACAGGAGCGCGCTGACTTTGTGCACGGTTGGTGTGCCAGCCATGAGTATGACGTGATCCACGAACGACGCATCTTCTTCTGCGTACCCGACTACTGGATCATCAGCGATACGCTCACGTCGCCCAGTCGTCATGATTATGCGACAACATTTCAACTGTCACACACTGCACAAGAGCGAGTCGACATCCATCGCAACGGCGGCTCGCTGACGATTGCATCCCCCAATCTGCTGCTCGTGCAACCTGACGATTCGCAACTTTCGGTCGAGATCGATCAGGGCTTTGTCTCCACCACGTATGGCACGAAGTGCTCAGCGCCCGTGGTGCGTTTCAAGCGGACGACTTGTAGCATGACTGGCCAAACCATTGTCATGCCGCACACCGAGCTTGACGTTCCAACCGTTTCCGTCAGACCGCTTGACGTGTTCCGCGAGTCAGACGGCCGTCGGGTCACAGACGTCTTCGCCTTACGGATCGAGATTCAGCGATCGGGTACGACATTCATTGACGAATACTGCTGCCGCACCGCAGCTGGCGCCGAGTCGTACGTGTTTGGCGATCAACGATTCAGTGATGCTATCGTCTTTGCCCGACGCGATACTGCCGGCAAAGTGCTCCGCCACCATGTCATAGCTAGTGCACAGCATGACTCGTCAGCCGCCACGGAAGGTACGCGACAATGAGTGTTTCCGACAATCTGCGCGACCCGGTGCTACCGCAGTTGCGCACGCTACTGTCTGAGCAGTTAATGCGCGATGAATTGCAGCGGCTCACAACGAATCGTGACGAGTCGAATGTCATCGTTGCTCCCACATCAGGTCGAGGATCAACTGGCAGCGAGGTGGTCGCATGTAAAATTGTCTGGACCAAGTATCGACCCGCAGATCACCTGCGCATCGCGTACGAGGTGCATACAGCAGATCCAGACAACGGTACACGGCGCGTGAGCTACTTGCATGGACGCGCCTATGCGGCAACGGAGGCCG
>JAGQPK010000802.1 GCA_020426755.1 Planctomycetales bacterium | reverse complement strand
AATCATGATCCGGCGATTACGCTGATCAATACGGGTTCGCAACAGTTGGGCAACGCTAGCCTCGGCGCATGGCTCAGTTACGGTTTGGGTAGCGACAACGATAACCTGCCTACGTATCTCGTACTTCTATCCCAAGGCACCGGCAAGAATCCCGGCCAGCCGCTGTTTTCGCGGTTATGGGGCAACGGTTTCTTGCCGTCGAGCCACCAGGGTGTGAAGCTGCGCCCCGGTGCCAATCCAGTGCTTTACCTGGATAATCCCCCGGGGATCACTGCCGCCAGTCGTCGGGCCGCACTGACAGATCTACGTCAGTTGAACGAGTACTACCTGGAGGCGACCGGAGATCCTGAAACCGAAGCGCGGATTGCCTCCTACGAAATGTCGTTCCGCATGCAGACGTCCGTGCCACAGTTGATGGACCTGAGTGACGAATCCGAGCTGACATTCCAGCGATACGGTGAAGAAGCACGCAAGCCAGGAAGTTTCGCGGCCAACTGTTTGCTCGCGCGACGCATGGTAGAGCGTGGCGTGCGCTTGGTACAACTGTTCCATCGCGGTTGGGATCAGCACATCGCGATTAAGACTCAATTGCCGCGGCAGTGTCATGATGTCGATCAAGCGTCGGCAGCGCTGATCATGGATCTCAAGGAACGCGGCTTGCTGGATGAAACGCTGGTGATCTGGGGCGGCGAGTTCGGACGCACCGTCTACAGCCAAGGGCAGTTGGGCAATCCAGGGGCGGGCCGCGATCACCATGGACGTTGCTTCTCTTTGTGGATGGCCGGCGGTGGGGTGCGTGCCGGCGGCGAATACGGTCGCACGGATGATTTTGCCTATAACGTCGCCGAGAACCCCGTGCGAATTCGCGATCTCAACGCAACGATCTTGCATTGCTTGGGCATCGATCATCGCCAATTCACATTCAAGTTCCGCGGTCTCGATCAGCGTTTGACCGGCGTCGAAGAGTCGCGGGTTGTGAAAGAGATTCTGGTGTGATCGGAGCGAATATCGAATATCGAATGTTGAATGCTGAATGCTGAATGCTGAAGTGGGCATGCATCGCTCTCGGGAAGTGCGATCCCTGCGCGATCGCACTATTCGCTGTACGATCGCACGATAAAGTTGCTGGGCATCTCCGAGATCGAAAGTCAAAAGCCGGTGTGCACTTCAAAATTCAAAATTCGATATTCAACATTCGATATTCGCAGCGCTGCACGATCGGCACGGTTTCGCTTTCTGTAAAACTTTGCGCCGCTGCTTACCGATATGCGAAGGGAAAATCATTCTGCAACCGGCAACGGTAGGCGGCAGCGAGTCTCGCCGCTTCCTGTGTTTCTCTTCAGCGGCAATACGGCGATTTCGATGAAACCTAGCAAGTCACGTTACGATTGTGTTGTCATTGGTGGTGGTCACAACGGTCTGGTGACTGCTGCGTATCTTGCTCGTGCAGGAAAATCCGTCTGTGTGTTGGAGCGGCGTGACGTGTTGGGTGGCTGCGCGGTGACGGAGAACCTTTGGCCAGGTTTTCGTGTCTCGACGGCCGCCTATGTGATCAGCTTGTTCTTGCCGAAGATCATGCGCGACTTGAAGCTGAAGCAGTACGGGCTGACGATCTTGCCGCGCAATCCGTCGTCATTTACGCCACTCCCTGATGGACGTTCGCTCTTGTTGGGGCCAGACATGGCGGCCAGCCAACGTGAGATTGCCAAATTCAGCGAACAAGATGCCAAGCAGTATCCCAAGTACAACCACTTGCTAGAACGCATCGCGCAACAGCTTGAACCGGTACTCAATCGTTCTGCTCCAGATCCGCTGCCGTTGCCGGCGGATTGGCGCAAGATCGGTCTCACGAAAAAGCTGCGTGATGCCGGCAAGATGTACGATCTCTACAAGGCCATGTCCGATTTGGGGCCGGACCTTCCAGAAGCAGTGGAGTTGCTGACCGGTGCCGCGCGACCGATTCTCGAACGCTGGTTCGAATCGGAGGCGCTGAAGGCGACGCTGGCAACCGACGCAATCATTGGTGCGTTCGCTTCGATCTCATCACCTGGCACGGCGTACGTGTTGTTGCATCACGTAATGGGAGAAGCTGGCGGGGCTCGCGGTGTGTGGGGCTACGTGCAAGGCGGCATGGGCGGTCTGGCCGATGCGTTGGAGAAGGTGTGCCACGATCTTCGTGTCGATATCGTTCGCAATGCTGCCGTGCAGTCAATTCTCACATCGAACGGTCGAGTTACCGGCGTGGGAATGCAGGGCGGAGGCATCATTGAAGCGGATGTTGTCGCATCGAGTGTCGATGCACATTTGACGTTTGAGTGCTTCCTGCAAAAATCTGACTTGCCGGAAGAGTTTCGCAAGGCCGTGGCGGCGATCGATTATTCTTCTGCTTCCGCCAAGGTTAACGTCGCACTGTCCGAGCCACCGCAGTTCACTGCGTTACCGGCCAAAGGAATCGCGCCACATCATCATGGCACGATGCACATCTCACCTACGCTCGACTACATCGACCGCGCCTACGACGATGCAAAGTATGGGCGACCTAGCGCAGAACCGATCCTGGAGATCACCTTACCGAGCAGCGTTGACTCGACGATCGCTCCGCCCGGTCAACACGTGATGTCGATGTTCGTGCAGTACGCGCCGTACAAGTTGCGCGAAGGATCGTGGGACGATGAGAAGGAAAAGTTCGGCGATCGCTGCATTGATCTATTGGCTCAATACGCACCTAACGTGCCCGGCGCCATTTTGCATCGACAGGTGCTCAGTCCTTTAGATCTGGAACGCACGTATGGTCTGACCGGTGGCAACATTATGCAGGGTGCCATGAATTTCAATCAACTGTTCTGCTTCCGTCCGGTGGCGGGTTGGGCAGATCACTTCACGCCGGTTAAAGGCTTGTTCCTCTGCGGTGCTGCGAGCCATCCTGGCGGCGGCGTGATGGGAGCACCCGGCATGAACGCGGCAGCGGCAATTCTCGGCACTTGATGCTGACGGCATCATAATCGCTGT
>JAGQPK010000801.1 GCA_020426755.1 Planctomycetales bacterium | reverse complement strand
GCTGCGCCAGCACTTCAGCACGAGGTGGCAACGATTGTAGCTCGGTGTCTGAGGCAATAGACGGCACTGCCAGCGTCTCGAGCGTCAGCGAAATGTCGATCGAGCCATCGGAACTGGGGGTCAGCGACATGGCTCGAATCTTATGCAAATATGGCGTCGCGTAGAACCGTTCCAGAAATGTCGTCAGTTGCGCGAGCGTTCCGCGTGTGCGAACGGTGAAATCGATTCGCGAGTAGATGTTTTTGAAGCGGGCGGGGTTGCCCGAGTCCAAACTTGCCTGCTGTAGGCCACTCTCTGCCAGGTTTTGCAGCAACCAGCTTCGATACTCACTGACCGCCAACTCTGGATTTCGCGGCAGACTGCGCGGCTTCAGTTCATCCAGTTCCGGCAAACGACGCTGTTGCTTACGCACATCCAATTGCGTCTTATGCAGTGTCTCCGCAGACGAAGCCAACTGCGATTCGGCCTTACGCAACGGTTCCGAATATCCGCGTCGATACAACATATCGCCGACATAGCTGACACCAATCAGCAAGAGTAACGCGAGCAGAAGTTTTTGACGGCGAGGCATATTCAGGTGTGTGCTACGTCTGGACTATTCAGGAGTGGACACAGGCTTTGGCGTAATCAAGACACTCGTTTCAAACTGGCAGCTCAAGTCATCACCACCCGACGATTGCGAGATACGCTGACTACTCACGCTATGCTTTTCGTCGCGCAAACCATCCTCTAACGGCGCGATCAGCGACTGGTTTTTGACTTTCACCGACATGGAGATCACACCGCGACCATTGCCCGAGGGTGCTAACGAAATCCGTTGCACGACGGCATCCTCCGCCGCCGGCAACTGCTGGCTCACATAACGCAATTCATCGAGCCAGTTGATCTGACTCGCCTCCCAACGTTGCACGGCATCCAGCACGTCCGTCTTCGTACGAACCTTTTTTAGCAACTGTTGCTGCATAGCCACATCTTCATCGACAGCATCCGCAGCCTGCTGAGCCGTGACAACATCGTGTCGCAATTGATAACCGACAATCCCCAGCACCGTGCCGATGGCAACTGCATAGGCCGCGATCTTGCGCCCCACACGCGGCGGCGGCGGAGCTTCCTTCGGGTTTGCAAAATCGAGTGGTGCTTCCTGCTTCTGTGCGTCACATAGAATGCCGATCAATGGCGTCAACCGCTTGGCCAGCTCCGTATCCAGATTGGCATTCAGTTTTGTACCGGCCAGCGGATTCAACAAGGTGACGGCCAACTGCAACTCGTCGGCCAACTGCTCGACAAATTGGCTGTCACTTTGCACGTCGGCAAAAATGTAAACATGCTCCGGAGGCTGCGGCTCTTCACTTGAAGTCTCAACCTGCGGCGCCACAAATAGACTCATCCGGACTTCGTCGGCTAAGTGATGAATATCGACGTTGCCATCGGGAAGAGGCGTGAGATGAATGCTCCGAGTAAACATGATCCGATCACCATCCAAGACCGACAGGTCGGCGTTGGAACGCATCAGATTCAAAAGCACCGTATGCTGCGGTCGCACTTTGACCTGCCGTCGAAACAACGATGCGATGGCGAGTGACCGGACGACGATGCTATCCGGCTGCTTGCCAAGTGCGTCGCTGATTGATTTGATGACGGCGGACGTATCCGGCCGTAACGCGCCGGCCTCAAGCTGAATGGTCGACTGACCATCCGCCGCAGTGCGATCATTCTCGGGAATGAAATAATCGATCGGAGTATCGTCGGGCAAGTCGCCGATTTGCCGATACACCTCATTGCGCACAAGTGCCGGCAATTGAGCTGCCGTCGCTGGAGGCAAGTCCAACGGAATGATCTCGACTAACGAACGCGGCACGCCCAACAGGAAACGATACGAGGTCCATTGCCCAGCTCGCAAGCGTTCCGCCAACTCCCGGCACGCGCGAGAGAGTGTGACGTCCTTGTCGAGCGTCACGTCATAGGCTTCCAGCAATTCGATGCCATTGGCCGTGGGTCGTGCAACGGCAGCCAACAGCTCGTGCGGATCCCAAGCCAGGGCGACCCAAGTGTGTGCAGAACGTCGGCGGCGAATGGGAAGTTTCATGGCTGGCAGAGTGAAATGCGTGTGGGCCGGCAAGTGTTCGTCGCACTCGCGTTAACAGCGGCTCAACGTTCGTCTTCAGGCAGGATCGCGTTGCCAAAGGGTGACAACGAGTTGTCGTTCGAGGTTACCGTTTCCGAGGCGGGGGATTCCAGGTCAGCTTGTCGAAAGCCGCGACCCAAGCGGCGCAGGTCTCTGAAGTATACCGTGGGCCGGCCCGGGCTTGAACCGTCGATCGTCACCTCGCTCCGCACCCATGGGGATTGTGCATCGTAATAGGCAATGATTTGACTTTGAAACACGTCGCCACCGACCGTTACATTCGGAGCTAGTTTTCGCATCGTTTCTAAGTCAACGACGTTCTCGACCAGCAACCACACTGCATCGTCCCGGTTCGTTTCCGCCCCCTGTGATTGGTCTCTGATCGTCATCAGTTGCTCGACCAGCTCGCTCGTCATGCCGGGTATCGCCGTCAAAACGGGACGCGATGCGTTCAGAATGTTGACACGCCCGCGATGCAAACTGTCCCCACCAACCGTTGTCTCGTCGCAAAAGCGAACGAAATCCGCATCCTCGCTCGCAGCGCGCCGACTGTTGAACGGACTACGGTACCCCTTAATGCTGGGACCACTACTTGATGAACTTGACTGAGAATCAGGTACGTCCACCACCGCATCGAACAAATCAAGTGGCGAACTGATCAATGCCTGCGCGCTGCGAGAGGAAGCTTGCGATGGAATTGAACCTTCCGTCGCGCTATCCCAGGACGTGGCACCTCGCCCATAGATGCGGTACGCGACCACAAACTCGGCAATCTCTTCGTTGAAGCGTTCCGTCAACTCCTGGCGAAGCTTTGACAACTGCGCCTGATTGAGATCGATCTGCGTCTGGCCCGTCGCCGTTTCGTTACGCTCACTACTGTGCACCGTCAAGAAGAAGCTCCAAGGCGC
>JAGQPK010000800.1 GCA_020426755.1 Planctomycetales bacterium | reverse complement strand
CGCCTCCCTTTCCTGTACCCCAGCTCATCAAGAAGGACCGTTCAGGCATGAGCATTTTGCCCTTTTCGCCGCAAGCGGCGCATGCGTATGGCGATTACCAGCGTCAACGCCAAATGACTCTTGGCGATCTGCTGCTTGAGAACCGCATTGTGTTTCTCCAGGGCGAGATTTACGACGGCAATGCCAACGAGTTGGTGATGAAGCTGTTGTACTTGCAGAGCGAGAATCGCAAGAAGGACATTCATTTCTACATCAATTCGCCCGGCGGCAGCGTGACTGCCACGCTGGCGATCTACGACACCATGCAGATTATCAGCTGCCCTGTGGCCACTTACTGTGTGGGGCTTGCCGCCAGCGGCGGTGCAGTGTTGCTCGCCGGTGGCACGGCCGGAAAGCGATTTTCCTTGCCGCACGCCAAAGTGATGATCCATCAGCCGCACGGCGGCGTGGGTGGACAAGTGAGCGACATCGAAATTCAAGCCGATGAAATTATCAAGACGCGTGACGTACTAAATGACATACTCGCGCTACACACCAAACAAGACAAGTCCCGCATCGCGAAAGATACAGATCGCGACTTTTACATGAGTGCCGAGCAGGCAAAGGCCTACGGCATGGTTGACGAAATTCTCACCAAGCCCGAAGCCCAGGACGAAGACTAAACGCCGGCTTTCACTCCGAGGAGATGGACCAAAATGCCGTTGATTCCCTATGTCGTCGAAAAGAGCGGTCGCGAAGAACGCGTCTTCGACATCTATAGCCGACTTCTCAAAGATCGAATCATCTTCCTCGGAACCCAGGTCAACGACGAAGTAGCAAACTGCCTCGTCGCCCAAATGCTCTTCCTTCAATCGGAAGACCCGAAGGCAGACATTCACCTGTACATCAACTCGCCCGGCGGCAGCGTCACTGCTGGCATGGCGATTTACGACACGATGCAGTTCATCACGTGCGACGTGGCGACCTACTGCATCGGACAGGCCGCCTCCATGGGCGCTGTCCTGTTAACCGCCGGTGCCGCTGGCAAGCGACACGCGCTGCCAAACGCGCGGATCATGATTCACCAGCCGCTCGCCGGCATGCAAGGTACTGCCGAAGAGATCATGATTCACGCCAAGGAGTTTCGCGCCGTCAAGAAACGGCTCAACGAAATCCTCATCCAGCACACCGGACATCCGCTGGAGAAAATCGAGGCGGATACCGATCGCGATCGGTTCATGACCTCCACGGAAGCGAAGGAATATAACCTCATCGATCAGGTCATCGACCGCATGGATCGTAAGGCCTAGCTTTCACAAACCTCGCCGCGGTTCGCTCTCCGAACGACCGCGGCCACGCCGCGCGGCGAACTGGCCAGTCACCCGTACGCCGCGCAGCGCTACGATCGGTCTGGGTGCCGAAAAGTCATCGACACGGATAACCTCGGCCAACGCCAAATGGCGAACCCTAATTTCAAGCTGTAACAGAGCCTAGTGCCACATGGATGTGACTCGCAGGTTACGCCAACTCGCCATCGCGCTGCCGTTGAGCTTCGCGCTCGGCTGCCAAACGACCGATCCGTCGATCGAGCTGTTGGAGACTGAGCTGCGCTGGATGGAAGACCAGGTCTACACGATGGACCGGCAGCTCGATCAAAAGTGTCAGCAGCTCGCGTCCTGCCAACGCAACAATGACGCGCTGCGGCGAGAGCTATCGATCCTGCAACGAACCGGTGGCTCAGCCTCTCCCGGCGCGTCACGACAACGTAACGACCGCTCGCGTGCTAGCGACTCAGGCCGAGGCTCTTCAACCAACGACCGACAGCCAGCCAACTCGTCGCCGCACGGCGATGTGCCGAGTGCCGACGACTACGACGCAGACTCGCTGAAAGTCCCGGAAATCGACTTCGGCCCCGGTGCTGACTTCGACGGCGTACCGTCCGGCCCCACCGGTCCTGCGGGCGAAGACTTGGACGACCTCCGAGATGACGAAGCGTCGCTACGCAGCAATGTCACCCGGATCGTACTCAACAGCCGTCTGACAGGCGGCTACGATTTCGACGGACAACCTGGCGATGAAGGTCTGATGGTGGTCGTCGAACCACAGAACCGAGCGGGACAATACGTCGCCCTGCCTGGCGACTTGATGATTGTCGTATCCGATCCTACGCAGGCTGGCCCAGCAGCCCGCTTGGCCAAATGGGAATTCGATGCGTCGGAGACCGTGCCACACCTTAAGAAGTCGCTGCTGGGCCGTGGGATCCACTTGCAGTTGCCCTGGCCCAACCGCCCGCCAGATACCGCTCATCTCCGCGTGACAGTTCAGTATCGCAATCCCGCCGGTCGCCTTCTGGCCGCACATCGCGACTTCCAAGTGGATCTGATCGCCAACCGAGCCCCAGCCGTCGACAACACAAGTCGCTTGCCGCGCGATGGACATGCCGAACAGCTTATTTCGGATATCCCCACCAAACTAAGTGGCCTGCTATCTGAGCAATCAATGCAGCCGCCGTCCGCCCCACTCGGACCGCAATTGCACCCATCAAAGCCAACTGGTCCAATCACGAACAGTGAGATTCGTACAGCGACGCGTCAACCGTCAACTGCCGCACGGACGGGGCAAAACGAGGCGCCACCCCGCTGGCAGCCATACCGATAAAGATTCTTCAATCGGTTTCCTAGACGTAAGCCGCTTCTCCGACCATCGACTTTACTTTTTCGAGAATATCTTCCGTCTCAAGTGCCAAGTAAGTCAGACGTTTTGAAAGCTCGCGGTCAGAAGTCGCTCGCTCCGACTCCACACGAATTCGCAAGTGCAGCCGGTCCAAATCTTCGATTAGCTGATCAATCATCTTTGTAGTCCCCTGCAAGACTCCAATGCAAAGCGTGCGAGCAATCAAGTTTCGCTCAATCAACGACCACGCCCAGCTCTAACAACAAAGACGCAATCCGCCGAAGAACTTGGGGTAAAAAACGGAAACTTTTTTCCGAAATGCCGCCGAAGTATGTACCACCACCACTAATGGCGATCCAATTTATCTCACGATTGCTAATCTTCGAGTT
>JAGQPK010000007.1 GCA_020426755.1 Planctomycetales bacterium | reverse complement strand
TGCGGTCAGTCCGCGTTCAACTTTCCCTTCGATATTCGCTATTCAAAATTCAACCATCCCCACCGGCCCCGAGTGTCGGCAATCGATTGACGCGGCGGGATTGTCGCCCAGCAAGAAGTATTCGCCGGCCGCTAGCTGCCATTGCGACTGCAGGCCTGGTGCAGGCACGTACTGAACGTCGCGGCTCACGCGAATCCGTCGGATAGCCAAGTCGCCGCGTGCCGTCGCTAAACGCAGGTCTCGCAACGCCCTGCCCTCGCCCGCATCATTCCACGCCAAAACGGTCATGCCCGCCACAGCGGCTAGAATACGACGGTCACAGTAAGCTAACTCGAACAATTGATCGTGAGCTGCGAATTGATTGAGTACGACGCGAGTTGCGAGCAGTTTTCCGTCGCAGAAAAGCTGTACGCGACCGCGTTCCGTCTGCCACACAATCTGCCATGCGTGGTCATCGAGCAACCAATCACACCGCAGCAAACCACGGTGCAGCGTGCGGTACTCTAAATCAACCTGCAAACAAAAGTCACGCACGGGCGTCAAAGCATGTGACCGCAGTGGTTCGCACGCCAATTCATCCCAAAGTAAACTGCCGGCGGTGTTTCGACCGAGAGAACTCGGCCCAGCGTACCGCAGCGACCCGACGGGCAATTCGCGCCGCCAAATCTCAGGCTCGACTGTCACGGGTGACAGCAACGAGTCACTAACCGGGATCGCCAGCGTCTTGAACTGATCGAGCGACTTGCGTGCGATCTTTCCATTGATCCAAATGTCGCCATCCCGAATCGCGATATGCTCACCAGGCAACCCGACGACACGTTTGACCCAGACGTCATGATCAGCTGACGACGTGTGTTTCGAAATGGGCGTGGCTACGGTCACTACTCGCCAGCGTTCGCAAGTCCCGCTCGCACTGACCGCTGCTAGACTGGGCACAGCAACGCGACTGCCGGGACGTATCGCTGGCGGTACCGGCAATTCAAAGCGTTGCCCACATTGTGAACAGACGACTGCTTCGCCTCGTGCCGACTCATCGTAGGGAGCGACGGGCAATATTGCGCGACAATGTCGACAAGCGATCAGCTGGTGTGTGCCCAGCAAGGTGGGCGCCATCGACATGCCGTCGATCCAGATAGGCTCTGACGCTGGGAACGATCGCCGAACCAACGTCATTTTGATGCCGCAGGCAACAACTGCCATCAACGCCAGTGCGGCATAGACGCGGCGAACTCCACCGATTTGCATAACTCCACTCGCTGGCGACGGGTCGGCGGCGAGCATTACCAGACCGAGGTGTGACTACTTCTTGTCTTCACCTGTTTCCAGCACTGCCATGAAGGCCTTCTGCGGGATATCTACCTGACCAATCGATTTCATCCGCTTCTTACCTTCACGTTGTTTCGCCCACAGCTTGCGTTTACGAGTGATGTCACCACCGTAGCACTTCGCTGTCACGTTCTTGCGCATGGCAGGTACGGTTTCGCGCGCAATCACGCGTGAGCCGATCGCGGCCTGAACAGCAATCTCGAACATATGTCGATCGATTTCGGCTTTGAGTTTCTTCACGACGGCCCGACCTCGACGATCTGCGTCGCGCCGATCGCAGATGATCGCCAAGGCGTCGACGCGATTACCGTTGACCAGGATGTCCAAACGCACCAGGTCCGCCTTTTGATAGCCGACAAACTCATAGTCCATCGTGCCATAGCCGCGAGTCGCGCTTTTCAGCTTGTCGTGCAAGTCATAGATCACTTCGGCCAGCGGTAATTCGTACGTCAACATCGCGCGAGTCGGCGACAGGTATTCGGTCCGCAGCAGTGTGCCGCGGCGATCCTGACACAGCTTCATTACAGCGCCAATGTATTCGGTCGGCTGGACGAGATTCACTTTGACGATCGGCTGACGAAACTCCTGAATCTGGCCCGCATCAGGAACTTCTTGAGGGCGGTGAATTTCCATCACCTCGCCGTTCGGGCGTACGACTTCGTACGTGACGTTCGGCGCGGTCTGTACCAGGTCAACGTCAGATTCCTGTTCGAGCCGCTGCTGCACGATCTCCATGTGCAACAGGCCCAGGAAGCCGCAACGAAAACCAAAACCCAACGCTTCACTCGATTCGGGCTCGAACTCAAAGCTGGGATCGTTAATCGCCAGTGTACTCAGGGCGTCGCGCAGCTCTTCGAAGTCTTGGCCATCGGACGGGAAGAGACCGCAGTAGACCATGCGTTTCGGCTTTTTGTAGCCAGGCAAGGCCTCCGGTCGTTCGTTGTTGGCGTGAGCGACGGTATCACCGATGTGCACCTGATCGATCGACTTGATATTGCAGATGATGTAGCCGACCTCGCCAGCAGTCAACGCATCGCATGGTTGGCGTTGCGGCGCAAATCGACCGATTTCGATGACTTCGTGCACCGTCCCGGCACGCAACATCTTGACCCGCTCACCCTTCTTCAGCACACCGTTCATCATGCGCATGTAGGTGATTACGCCGCGAAACTTGTCGTAATGTGAATCGAAAACCATCGCCTGCAAGGGCGCTTTCGCATCACCGCCGGGCGGAGGAATTCGCGTGACGATCGCATCCAGCAAGTCGGGGATGCCGACGCCTGACTTAGCGCTGCAACGTACGACTTCATCGCCTTCGATCGCCAGCGACTGCTCCATTTCGGCGATCACTTCGTCGGTGCGCGCGTGAGAGAGGTCGATTTTGTTGACGACGGGAATGATGTGCAGGTCGTGTTCCATCGCCGCATAGGCGTTGGCAACCGTTTGTGCTTCGACGCCTTGAAACGCATCGACCAGCAGCAAGGCACCTTCACAGCAACTCAGCGATCGAGAGACTTCGTAGTGGAAATCAACGTGCCCTGGCGTGTCGATCAAGTTCAGTTCATACACTTCATTGCCATGGCGATACATCATCGTCACGGCGCGGGCTTTGATGGTAATGCCACGAGCGCGTTCCAGTTCCATATCATCCAACAGTTGCTCCTTCATCTGCCGGCGTTCGACGGTACCCGTCGATTCCAGCAAACGATCGGCCAGCGTGCTCTTGCCGTGATCGATGTGAGCAATAATGCAGAAGTTGCGAATTCGCGAGCGTTCGACGGGTTTGTTCATACAGTTACGTGACTGGAAATCCTGCGACGGACCGTTAAGGCGATGGGACTAGTTGATGTGTGAATGATCGGACCTGGACGTGGCGGCGATTCCGAATGGCGCGACGTCTATCCTTTGCGTTTGTATTGTGTGCGGGCAATGCCGGCCGCACCGATGAAGCCGGCGTCGCTCCCGAGCCGGGCGAAATCGATATGTGTCTTCTCTGCTAAGACGGGAAATGCGCGGTGGCAGATCTCTTGGCGAATCCGGTTGAGGAACTCACGTCCCAAGGCGGAATCGTGTCCTCCAAAGTTCATCGCACCACCAAAAATCACGGCTCCTGGATCTACGATGTGCATCACATTGACCGCTCCGATGCCCAAGTACTTCGCCGTATCCATCACAATATGATGTGCGAGCGGATCGCCCGCCTCGGCCTCTTGCGCAATGCTCAGTGCCGTCAAGTCGCCGTCCTTCTGCAACCGTTCGTGCAAACGACTCGACGGATCGGCTGTCAATTCTTCCAATGCACGCAGTACCACCGCCTTGGCACTCGCGTAGGCTTCCAGATGCCCTCGCTGGCCGCAGCCGCACATCCGCGCCGACTCTTTGTAGTCAATGATCGTGTGCCCGAATTCCGAACCAGCACTGTTCTCGCCATCCACCGACAAGTCGCCGATTATCGTGCCGCCGCCGACGCCCGTACCGAGCGTAAACAGGACCATACTGTGGAATTCTGAACCACTGCCGACCCAGTACTCACCAAAGGCGGCCGCATTCGCGTCGTTGGCAAATGAAACCGGACGACCACAGGCCGCCTGCAGGCTGTCCCGCACATTGTATCCCCACCACGTCGGCAAGTTATGGGGCTGCAGGAGAATTCCCTTGGCAATGTCCATGGTGCCAGGCGTCGCCAGCCCGGCTGCCACGCAATCCTCGTCCCGCATGCCAATTTCTTTGGACATTTCCCGCAGTGTCGCGGCAGCGCGCTCCATCGCATCCTGGGGACCACGTGGCTCCATCGTCGGCACATGTCGATAGGCGCAAGTGCGCCCCAGATCGTCGACAATCCCGATCTTGATGTTCGTGCCGCCAACGTCAATCCCGGCAAAAAACGGTGGGGTGGCTTCAGCAAGTGGGAGCATACACAATCCAGGGAATCTATCGTGATCGTCGTAAGCGAGGGCATCCGCACTGGCGCGGTGTCAGAGCATGGATCGACAAAACGACCCATTGTGACCAAACTCACGACGAACGTAAAGCGATCTTTCGACGCAACTCAGTCGAACTCAGGTCCGAACGGAACTCCGATTCGGCCACTCCCCGGCAAAGCGCTCGCAGCGGCAACGGCAGCGGAAGATCATCTAGTTGGCGGAAATGACCGTCGATTAGCCGGCCAAAAACAAGAAATCCGCAGCCGGCCGCCGACAATTTGCTCCATAGCTGCTCACGCGACTCGGCACTGCTACGAGCGAATTGAGGATCAGCGACACGCCGAATCGTATCCGCCCCCACCAAAAAGGTCGCACCCGGAAACAGCTCGGACTTTTCCCAGAAGGTCGCGGCCCGCGTCACCCACAGCCGACCGATTCCCGCAAACTGGGCGACTCGCTGCGTGAGATCCGCGACGTCCAACGTGGCTTTCTCAACGTTGACAACCGACAACTCGAAATCAACGCGACCGCCCATTGTCGTCTCTGCCCAGGCGACCATTTCCAAATGACCAGCGTGCAGCGGATTAAACGATCCGGGGCAAACAAACTTGACCGGCCGCGCATCCGATTCTCGATCGCAGTCAATACACGCCGAGTCAGATTGCCCGGCAACCACGTCGTGCCACGGTGCTTGGTTCATGGAGCAGGTGAATATCGAATATCGAATGTTGAATGTTGAGATCGGTAGTTCGCCGTAACGCGTTACCGTCGCCTCACCGAAACGGATTTAGGAATGATGATTTCGGATTTTTGATTTTGGAATGATGCCACCATTTTTCCCGCTCGCGGCACTCACTCCTCTCTACTCTCTACTCTCTCCTATTCTCAATCCTCACGATCCAGTCGGGCCCGCGAGGCCCATAGGCCAAGCGCCGGATTGCGAATGAAATAGAATCGCTCACCGTCGCGCGTATTCCAGCCATCCTGCAGCTCGGCAGGCGGATACTTTTGCAACATCTCGTTCAGGTCAGCAGCACCATATCCCACCGAACGAATTTCGTCGGCGGTCAACACGCCTGGGCAGTAGGTGATTCGGAATCGATTCTCGGACGAGCCGTGTATCAAGTGCGCCGCCGCCGAGAGGTTCTCTTGCAGGTCACGGTTTTGTTCGACTGCCGCCATGATTTCCGGCGTCGTCCGATAGCCATACTTACGAATGAGCTGATCGATGCGTGGGTCTTCACCAAACGTTTCTACGGCGGGTGCCAAGACGAGCAGTTCGCCGCCATCACCAATTAGCATCCGCGTGCGATAGACCGCCTTGTTACCCAACCACGTGCTGTGAAATTCTTCGGGATCCAAATAAGCGACGATCTTTTGCGGTTCTTCGTCGAGCACCGTGAAATTGACGGCAAGAGACAGCTCCGAGGCGAGTTCGAAGCATTCGGGATCGTCGCCAATGAATAAGCCGCGAACGGCAAGTTCGCCATTGGGCCGTTGGCCAATCACGGTCAGTACGTAGAGCAGCGGCAGATGCTGGCAGAAGAGTCGTTCGGCTTCGTTCAAAATCAGTCGCATCGGCGTCCGTGCTCGGCCCATCATCCTTTCCATGCCGTAGGCCGCGCCAATGAAGTGGCTCTCGTTGATCCCTTGGCTGCCACCGGTGCCGACGAAAATGTTCTTGTTGTAGTTGGCCATGCCGATGACTTCGTGTGGCACGACTTGGCCGATCGATACGATCAGATCGTGTTGGCCTTCCCACAGTAAACGATTGAGCTGTGCGGGCCATGGTCGCTCCCAAATGCCTTCCGTAACTTCTTTAACAAACTCAGTTGGCACATGCCCGATAGTGACAACGTCGTGTCGCCAATCGTGCTGACGAAAGCGCTCGGCGGGAATGCCCGGGAACATCCGTTCGCGCTGCCAGTCTTTGATCGGGTCGTGAGTGCCCAGTGCCGGCATGATATCGACAAGACGATCTTGGAGTTGCTGATAGAGCATGCAGGTCAGTCGCCCCGCCTGACTCGGAAACCGAGTGAAATCGGGCGGAATCGCCAACACTCGGTTCCGTTCGCCCAGCTCTGCCAGGCATGCCGCCAAAGCCGATGACAACTCTGCGTCACTCAAGTCCGTCTCGGTTGAGCCGTTGGCATAGTAAACCGTCATGGCGCAAAGCCCTTATGATCGCCGACGTTGATGGAGAAAATAGAGACCTGCGTAGACCTTGTAGTCGACGCGTTTGCCCGCCGCCTGCTGCTGTTGAAGCCAATCGGGCACATCGGACACGGGCACATGACAGACGATGATATCTTCGTTGTCGAGTCCCCCGCCGTCGGAAATCTTCTGCACTCCGTCGGCCCAGATTAAGTTGACGGCCTCATCCGTTAAGCCTGCCGACGAGACGGCGTGAGTCAGGTGTTCCAAACGGTTGGCGCAATAGCCCGCTTCTTCGTGCAATTCTCGCGCGGCCGCCTCTTCGAGAGTCTCTTGTTCCTGGCCGGTTTCATCTCCCACCAGCCCAGCCGGCAATTCGATTACCCGCCCCTGCACGGGAATGCGGTATTGATCAACCAGGATCAGCTCGTCGTCGGAAGTCACGGCCACCACCGCGATCGCGGCCCGTGCGTTAGGCCGTTGCGCGTAAGTCCAATGGCCGGCCTGCACGAGCCGCAAGAATTTGGTTTCGGCCAACACGATATGCTCAGCGGAAGAATCAGAATTCAAGGTAGCACGATCCAGCACAAATCTAGTAGCAAGAACAACGGTTAATGTTTGCCGCGCACGACGTCGGTGAGCTGCCACTCGCCGCGCTGGCGGATCGCATCCGGCCAAGGCAGATCGGGGCCGTCCAGCAACGCGGCCATGGCCGTTTTCATCACGACGAATTGCCCCGACAATTCCTCGACCACCTCTTCCCACCCCGGATTGTGTCCCAGACACATCACCGTGTGAGCGGTCTCGGGAATTAGTTGAGCGGCAGCAGTCAACTCCGAGTATCCGGCCAGATACAGCGACCGCAAGTACTCGACCGCAATCTTATTCCCCCATACGGCGTTCATCCGTGCCAATGTCTGGCGAGTTCGCTCGGCATCGCTCGAAAGAATAAAATCCGGTGGCCAGCCGAGAGTGATCAATTGCTCCGCCACGCGCGGCGCCTCTTCATTGCCGCGGTCATTGAGCGGCCGGGCATGGTCAGTCATCGACGGATTGGCCCACGAGCTTTTCGCGTGCCGCATGATGATCAATCGGCGTGACAAGGAAGGGCTCCAAAAGGGCTCGGGGTAACGTAACGAGTCGCAACGCACGCGCCAAACCGACGCTCAGGCCGTATCACAGCTCAGTTTGGGGTCCGCCGAAAGGCGCTAGACAACGGTTGACGCCGCTCAAACCAACGCTATCGAGTTACACACGAACCCCGCGACTTCGCTCGCAAAGGCACCTAGCTTTCTAACTCAAGCTTCCAGGGTGCGCGGTACGGACGTGAGCGCATTGCGTCGGCCTCGGCATCATCCAGAATGATTTCACGTTTCGGATCCCACCGCAAGCGGTCGCGTCCCAAACGCATCGCGATGTTGCCCAAGTGGCAGATGGTGATCGATCGATGAGCCACCTCGATCGGCGCCGCCGTCGGCTGACGCGAGTAGACGCAATCCACGAAGTTCCGAAAATGATCGTCACTTCGATACAGATGAATTTCATTGGGACCAATTTCCGAATCCTTTAGTCCGACCGGATCCGTTTCGTAGGTGCCGCGATTTGCCCACACCTTGCCCTCAGTGCCTTCCCAGGTGACGCCCGAGCGTTCTTTGTCCGAAACGATCATCGTGACGCCATTCCCATAAACGGCCTCGAAATAGTATTCGGTGGCGGTGTTGTAGAGCGGGTCGGCGGGGAACACGCCCTTCGCATTGCGAATTTCCACGGGCCCCGTCAACTCAGTGCCGAGTCCCCATTGGGCACAATCTGGATGGTGACCGCCCCAATCGGTGACTTGGCCACCTGAATAGTCCAAGATCCAACGGAAGTTGACACCGACGCGGGCCGGGCAGTAGTCGGCGGCTGGGGCCGGACCTAGCCAACGCTCGAAATCAAAGCCCTCGGGCACCGGTTCGACCGCCTTCCGGTCGGCCGTCTTGCCAAAGTCGGGCCAACCACTGGGCATGCCCACTCGCACGGTCTTCACTTCGCCGATCCGACCGTTGCGTACCAGTTCACAAGCGCGGCGAAAGTTCGCGTCGCTTCGCTGCTGGCTGCCTGTTTGAAAGACGACTCCATGTCGTTGCACCGAGTTACTCATCGCGCGCCCTTCAGCAATCGTCAACGACAACGGCTTCTGTCCATAAATATCAAGTCCCGCGCGCGCCGCCTCGGTGACCAAAAGCGCATGCCAATGATCGGGAGTCGCCACTTCCACCGCGTCCAGATCTTGTCGAGCCAAGACCTCGCGATAGTCGGAGTAGGCAGCGCAGCCTTGATACTTACCAGACGCTTTGAGCGCCGCATAATGCGTCTCGACCGCGCGTCGCGCGGGCTCGCGTCCCGCAATACCACCATTCCAATAGCCCGGCCCTTCGCGATTCACATCGCACACGGCCACGATCTGAACACGTTCGTCGCGCAAGAAGCTGCGGAGATCGTTCATGCCCTGGTTGCCGGTACCAATCATGGCCAAATTCACGCGCTCACTCGCCGGAGGCCGCCCGTCACGTCCCAAAGCACTAGCGGGCACAAAATACGGCGCTGCGAAGGCAGTGGAGCTTAGCGCGGCCAACCGCTTGAGAAAACGGCGACGATTGGTCAAACGCGAAGACGATTCAGCAGACGACGGGCAGGTGGGCATGGCAAAGTTCCCAGGAAGGCATTGCGAGCTGTGACAATTCGTTCGTCACATTGTAAAGCAAATGTCGCCATGAGACATGCGGGGCAGCGCGTCACGCCCACCGGCGACAAATCGCTGTCCTAACCGTCGATAATCGCGACGCGATGAAATCGATGAACAGCGAATCGAGCAAGCTGAGCACAGTAGTTCGCCGAAAGGCGCCAGCCGCGGTTCTCACCGTCCGACAAGATGGATAGACGGATTTACGAATTTGGAATGCTGATTTCGGATTTCTGATTTTTGAACCGAGTGCTGCGGGCAGAAACAACGGTTGCATCATTCCAAAATCAGAAATCAGAAATCATCATTCCTAAATCGTTCCGTGGTCAGAAAGGTGTTGGGGCGAACCAGAGCAAGAACATTCGATGTTCGATATTCAACATTCGATATTCAACATTCACTTCCCCCGCTTCCGCTGCTTCTGTTTGCGTTGGCTCTTGGCGGGTTTGTCCTTGCGTTTCTTTTCTTTAGGCAGCTTCTCCGTGTTCTTCTTCTCGCGGCTTACTTTCTTGTCCTTCGCGCGAGGCTTTTCCTTTGCTCCGCCGCCTGTACTCAGCGATGTGCTGGTGGGGGCAGCCGACGGTGCTTCGTGTTGTCCATTCGTGTCGACTTCAGTAACACGATGCGTCGCCTTGCGGACAATTTCCTTAGACGTCGCTTTCTTCTTCGCGTTCGAACGATCGTGCTTCTGTTTTTGGCGACGATCGTTCGGCGATGATTCGCCGACGAACCGACCACCAAGTGCCGATTTCAACTGCGTTGGTGACAACGTGGGTGCATCCTGTGCTAACAATTGCACTTGGCAACGTACAGGCGTGGCACCACGTATCGGACGTACTCGTTCGTAAGTACCGTCGGACAGCAGCCGACGCGAACGGACGGTGTCGCTCAGATAGACAGGTATTAGCTCGTTAAGAATCTGTTTGCGCAGGGGTGGGCTTTCCACCGGGAACATTACTTCAACGCGACGAAAGAAGTTGCGCGGCATCCAGTCGGCACTGGCGAGAAACACTTTGGCAGTTTCATCAGGTCCAAACACGTAGATGCGGCTGTGCTCTAAGAAGCGGTCCACGATACTGGTGACTTCGATGTTCTCGGACACACCGGGAATATCGGGCCGCAAACCGCAGATGCCGCGTACCAGCAATTTGATGGGCACGCCCGCTTGGCTGGCGCGATACAGCGAGTCGATGACGGTATGATCAACCAGCGAATTCAGCTTGGCAAAAATCCGACTGGGCTTGCCGCGTCGTGCCAGTTCCGCTTGCTCGTTGATCAGTTCAATGGTGCGGTTATGCAAGTCTGTGGGAGCGACAACCAGTTTTCGCCACGAATAGCCTTGCGAGTAACCGGTTAGCAAGTTGAACAGCGCCGACACATCGGCACCGAAGTCCGGGTTGGCGGTAAACAGGCCCAAGTCGGTGTAGACGCGCGCCGTTGACGGATTGTAGTTGCCCGTTCCCAGATGGACGTAGCGCCGTACCGTTTCGTTTTCTTGCCGAACGACCATCGAGACCTTGCAGTGGGTCTTCAAATCCAGAAAGCCATAGACGACGTGCACGCCGGCTTCTTCCAGCTTGCGTGCCCAATTCACGTTGGCAGCTTCGTCGAAACGAGCTTGCAGTTCAACGAGCGCAGTTACGTGCTTGCCGCGCTCGGCCGCTTCGGTTAGCGCCTTGACGATGGGCGAATCGCCGCTGGTCCGATAGAGCGTCTGCTTGATCGCCAACACGTGCGGGTCGTGGGCCGCCTTCTGCACAAAGTCGACGACGGGCGTAAAGTCATCGAATGGATGATGCATCAAGACGTCGCGGCGACTGATCGCGGAGAAGATATCTTCGTTCTGACGTCGCAAGCCCGGCGCGAGCCGTGGTGTAAACGGCTTATCGCGTAACGCTTCACAGTCAGGCAGATCGTAAAGCCCCATCAATCCGGTTAAATCGAGCGGCCCGGGAATGCGATACACTTCACTGTACGCGGCACCGTCACGTAGTTCTTCCTGATCGACGATCGTTTCGACAACTTCGTCCGCCGCATCTTGGGCGATTTCCAGCCGCACCGCATCGGCACGGCGGCGTTCCTTGAGCCGCTCTTCAATTAGACGCAGCATATCGTCCGACTCTTGCTCAATCACGTCCAGATCGCTGTCGCGAGTGATGCGGAAGGGCGCGTACGTTAGCACTTCGTAACCGCCAAACAGCTCCGGTAACCGAGCGGTCACCAGATCCTCCAAAAAGACGTACGAGGTGCTTTCAGGATCAACCCGCACCAATCGCGGCAACACTTGCGGCACTTGCACGACGCCGAACATCCGCTTGGGTCCAATCCCGACGCGGCGTCGCACCGTCACACCGATATACAGGCTGCGGTTGTGATACCGGGGGCGCGGATGGCTGGGGTCAATCGCCATCGGAGTAATAATCGGATACACCATCTCATGGAAGAAGCGGTCGAGATGCGTGGTATCTTTTACATTTCTCAGAGGCAGGATCGAAATGCCCTGCTCGGCCAACTCCGGCAACACATGATCCGTGAGGCATTGATACTGGTCAACGACTAACTGCTGGGTCCGAGCCCAGATCAAACGGAGCTGCGAGATAGCCTTCAAACCGTCTGCGTTATGATCTTGTGCCGCTTCCGAGTAGAACGACTGTTCACGCAGCCCGGCAACACGGACCATAAAGAATTCATCGAGATTCGAGCTGAAAATCGAGAGAAACTTGAGTCGCTCGAGCAGCGGCGTCGTCGAATCCTGCGCTTCTTCCAACACGCGCGCATTGAATTCCAACCAACTCAGCTCACGGTTGATATAGTGATCGGGCTGAAATGCCTGATGGTCGACGGTCATGCGGCGCAGATTCTTCAGATGGGAAATCACTCTGGGAGATCAAGCGTAGCCCAGAGAGCGACGAGTAGGCCGCCGTTCGTTAGACAACAAATCGCGTCCGACGACCTAGTCATCTGTAACCGTTGATTATACTGCCCATTGCAACAAATTGCACGATTTCGAGTACGCTTCACAACCGTGAAGATTCCGTGAACCACAGTAGTTTTTGACCCCGTTGGGCTGGAGAAGTGTCCCACGATGATGTGCGAATACGCGCCGAACCTGCCCACGCTGTTTCTCGATCGAATCACCCAGGATCCCGATCGGGTATGCGTGCGCTTTCGCCGCTCTGGCGTTATCGAGCAGCGTAGCTGGGATGATTTCGCCCAGGATGTCTTTCGTGCTGCGGCGGGTTTGCACAGGGCGGGTGTGCAGCCCGGGGATCGCGTGGCTCAGTTGGCGGAGAATCGCTACGAGTGGATCGTCGCCGATTTGGCAATTTTGGCGTGTCAGGCTGTTCATGTCCCGATACACTCCCCGCTGGCACCGGCGCAAGTTGCCTATCAAGTAACGCACAGCGGCGCAATGACGCTGTTGGTTTCCGGAAGTGAACAACAGACGAAATTGCGATCGATCGCTGAGCAGTTGCCAGCCGAACTGCAATTGATCACCTACGAGCCACCGCTGGCTGAGCTCACGACGCATCGCACGCATTATTGGCCGGAGTGGCTGGCCAGCCAGGATCCAGCGAGTGGACGGGCACTAGCCGAATCCGCTCGGCAACAACAGTCGCCCGACGCGCTGGCAACAATTCTCTACACATCCGGCACGACGGGGCAGCCGAAGGGAGTCATGCTAAGTCAGCGGAATCTCGTCACGAATGCCACGGGGACGGTGAATCACTTCCAGATGCAAGCCGACGAAGTGCGACTGTGCTTCTTGCCGCTGAGCCACATCTTTGCCCGCTGCTGTGACCTCTATACGTGGATCGTGCTGGGCTACCAACTCGATTTGGCGACAACGCGTGACAGTGTGCTGGATGATCTCCAATGGTCCCATCCGACGGTGCTGAGCGGCGTGCCCTACTTTTTTGACCGCATCTATCGCGTGCTACGCGACCACGGCAAAGCCGACGAACCGGGCGCGCTGCAAGCATTACTCGGCGGCAACATTCGCTACTTGTGCAGCGGCGGCGCAGCGCTGCCCGACCACACGTACGACTACTTTCACAATCAGGGAGTCCCCGTCCTGCAAGGCTATGGATTGACAGAAACGTCGCCGGTGATTTCACTCAGTTCGAAAGCGTGTTGCCGGCGCGGCGCCTGTGGCACCTGCTTGGCTGACGTCGAAGTAGACACCGCGGCAGATGGGGAACTGATCACGCGCGGCCCGCACGTGATGTTGGGCTACTGGCAGGATCCGCTCAGTACCGCAGCCGTCTTGCGCGACGGCTGGTTTCACACCGGCGACTTGGGTCACGTCGACGCCGATGGCTTCATCTTCATTACCGGACGCAAGAAGGAACTGATCGTCACCGCCGCCGGCAAGAACGTGGCCCCCGTCATGTTGGAAAGCCTGCTCACCGCAGACCCCGTGATTGACCAAGCATTGGTGATCGGCGATGGGCGCAACTATCTGACCGCACTGCTCGTGCCCAGCTGGAACGCCGTGCGGGAACAACTGGCGGACCTGCCGGCTGACGCCCCTATCGCTGGCTTGTGCGTGAGATCGGACGTGCGTCTGTTGTTCGAGCGAGTCGTTCGCGATCGCTTGGCCTGCGTGTCCTACCACGAACAGGTGCGAAAGTTCACGCTGCTCGAGCGCCCCTTCTCACTTGAGCGCCAAGAAATCACGCCGAAGCTGAGCTTACGCCGCCCAGTCATTGCCGAGCATTTCCAACGGGAGATCGAGCTGATGTATCAAACGGAGGCGGAATCGGCGGCGCGGACGAATTTCCCAACCGACGACTAATTCGCACACTGATCCATCCAGCCAGGAGTACGGTGGCAAGCTCGAACAGTGGCCTGGACAGGATTTGGAAAAACGACCGCGAGAAATCCGGTGACATCGTAATTGCCAGATAAGAGGCGAGGCTGGCGCGGGCAAAGACCTGATGCTCAGCCGCGACAGGCCAACTGACGGTGACCAATAATCCCGGCAGCACATACCAGAGAGCGAACATCACGACCGTTCCCAACCCCGGCAGCGCTAGCGCAACCGCAATTAACACGGTCACAATCATCATCGTTCGTAGGGAAAACTGCATTCACTGCACCGTAAAATGTCTGACGTCAAAATGGCTGACCGCGAATACTCAATACGGCCGCTGGCCCGCCGCAACGTTCCATTGAGTTGCCCGCGATAACTCGGTATCGTGAAACAAAGTTCTACCATAATCGCACAACGACCACCCTGCCCGCACTGCCGCAGCAACGCGGCCGGCACCAAGCAAGGCAGTTGAACTGTGCTCCGTTTGAGGTTGATCCATGAGCAGTGATCGGTCACGGCAAATCGACGTTGAGGAAGAAAAAGACCTTGAGTCGCTGTTTGAATCGCTGGTCGAAAACTTGCCGGTCCACGTCGCTCGCAAGAATCTCGCTGGCCGCATTACCTTTGCCAATCAGGCGTTTTGCCGGCTGTTGGGAATGACACGAGAAGAAGTCGTCGGGAAATCCGACTATGACTTCTTCCCGAAGGAACTGGCCGAAAAATACCGCCACGATGACATGCTAGTCGAGCGGACCGGCCAAACTTTCTCGGACATCGAAGCCAACTACAGCGCCGGCGAGACTCGCTTCTTCGAAGTGCGCAAGACGCCAGTGAGATCTCGCAACGGCCAGATCGTTGGCACTCAAGTGATCTTCTGGGACGTCTCGGCACACAAGCGCACCGAAGCGGAACTCGATCAAGAAAGGCAACTGTTAAATGCCCTGCTGGCCAACACGCCCGACTTGATCGTGTTCAAAGACGCCGAGGGACGTTGTATTCGCGTCAGTCGCGCCTTCGTCCACATGGTCGGTCTCAACGATCCCGCCGATGCAATTGGCAAAACAGACGCGGATTTCTTCGCGATGGACTATGCGAAACGCTCGCGTGAAGAAGAACTGCAAGTGATGCGCAGCGGCCGTTCACTCGTCGGCAAAGAAGAGGAACTGACGACGGCCGACCAACGACAGATTTGGGTCTCGACGACAAAAGCCCCCCTTCGCAACTATCGCGGCGAAGTCGTGGGCACCTTCGGCATCGCGCGCGACATTACGAATCGCAAACGATTCGAAGAAGCGCAACGCGAAGCCAAAGAAGCGGCCGAGGCAGCCAATCAGGCCAAGAGCGACTTCTTGGCGAATATGAGCCACGAAATCCGCACACCACTCAACGCCATCATCGGCATGACAGAACTGGTGCTGGATTCCGAGCTGTCCAACGTCCAACAAGACTACCTGCAGACGGTGCTCACGTCCGGTGAAGCCCTGCTGGGAATCATCAATCAGATCCTCGACTTTTCCAAAATCGAAGCCCGCAAGATCGAACTGGAGAACGTCACGTTTTCACTGCGCGACATCTTGGGTGACACACTCAAGGCACTCGCGTTCCACGCACATCTCAAGGGCTTGGAACTTGCTTGGTTGGTAGAAAGCAATGTCCCTGAAACCTTGATCGGCGATCCGACGCGTATCAATCAGATCGTCGTCAACTTGGTAGGTAACGCCATTAAGTTCACGGCGACCGGCGAAGTGGTGCTACGCGTAACCGGACTGAAACTGAACGATCAGAAGATGCGGTTGCACATCACCGTGTCGGACACCGGCATTGGCATCGCTCCGGAGCAGTTGGAACACGTCTTCTCCGCCTTTTCTCAAGCCGATACGTCGACAACGCGCGAATATGGCGGCACCGGTCTAGGCCTCTCGATCTCCTCGCGACTGGCTGAACTCATGGAGGGCGGTATCTGGGTCGAAAGCGAACTGAGCCGCGGCAGCACTTTCCATGTCGAACTCGTTTGCGAAGTCGTCGATGCCGAGCCCGACGAACGGAATATTGCCGAGTGCATTCCGCCGGGCCTGCGTCTGCTGGTCGTGGACGACAATGCGACGAATCGGCTGATCCTTCAGGAAACGCTCAAGCAGTGGAACACCGAGTTGACACTCTTGCAGGGCGGTCCACAAGTACTGGAGTTTCTGCAGCAAGTTCCGGAAGGCAAGTTCCCGCAACTGATGATTACCGACCATCAGATGCCTGGTATGGACGGTGTCCAACTCGTGTCACACATTCGCGACAATCCCGCCTGGTCCTCGCTGCCGGTTATCGTGTTGACGTCCGGCACTCGCCGATTTGAACTACCTCGCTTGCGACAACTTGGCGTCGAACTCCGCTTGCTGAAGCCCGTCAAACCATCCGAATTGGCCAACGCGATCTGCAGCATTCTGGGCTTTACACAACAAGCGGTGCCCGTACCGACACAAAACGTCGTCACTCAACAGGAGCTGAGCATTCTGCTGGTCGAGGACGGTTGGGCGAATCAAAAGCTCGCGGCCGGTCTGCTCAAGAAGTGGGGGCATCACGTGACGATCGCGAACAATGGTCAAGAGGCCGTTGACCTCGTTTCCTCGCAAGCGGAACCGTTCCATTTAGTCTTGATGGATGTCCAGATGCCAGTGATGGATGGACTAGAAGCCACACGGCAGATTCGACGGATGGAGGCGGCCGGCGGCAGACATCTGCCGATTCTGGCCATGACCGCACATGTCAAAACGGGCGACGAACAACGGTGCCTTGAGGCCGGCATGGATGGTTATCTATCCAAACCAATTCGACGCGAACAACTGCAAGAAGCGATCGCACAGATGACATCCGGTGTTGCAGCCGAGCAGACACCGGAAGTAACCGATGAGGAAGCACAAATCATGGAAATGGAAGACGAGGGTCCTGGTTTTAACGTCGAGCTCGCGCTGGATTCGGTAGAAGGAGATGTCGAACTCCTGTCGGACGTGATCCAAGTTTTTCTGGAAGAGCGTCCGGGACTGTTGCGCAGCTTACTCGAGTCGATCGCGGCGGCCGACGCACCGACACTACGCCGAGCGGCTCATACGATCAAAGGTTCAACGCGCATCTTTGGGGATGAGCGAGTCACGGAACTTTCCAAGGCATTGGAAGATCGCGGCGCCAACGGCGACTTCACGGATGTTGTGCCACTCGCCGAACAACTACAAATTGAACTCAACAGCCTGGCACGGCATCTCGAACGTTATTTGGGATCGGCGAAGTAGACAAGCACCAGTCGCGGCAGCGCGAGATAGTTCGCGGTAAGGCGCCAGCCCAATGGCACTCAGTTGAGCTCCACGCGCGCCGTCCCCCCTCCCGCAATTGATTCTCAACGGTCTTATAACTCGCAGTACGGGAGGGGGATTCAGGGGGAGGGCGACGAGCACTAAGCGCAAACGCACCGCAGTAGTCGCTTCAACGAGTGACTCTCTTTCTCGGTTGCTGTATCACCGCCTTAGAATGACGCGAACTCGAAAGGTGGTAGATGTACGTCCTTCTCCCTCAATCGATTGTGCGCCGACGAAAATCGCCACGATTAGAAGGTCAATTGGTTCCCTCCCCCTGTCCCCCTCCCGGTGTCGGGTTGCGCGAAATGGATGCCATTGACGGGAGGGGGCACGGCACACCGTGATCCTGAGGATTTCAGGCTGTCGCTACGCGACGCAGGCACCTTTCGTGCGTCACATTACCAGCGTTAAAACGCTGGCCTACCGTCATGAAGTCGCTACGAGGCTGTGAGTTTTTACGCACGCCCGGATACCGAGGTGCTGAGATTTTGATTTTGTTGGCATTGAGAACGATTTGACCTTATGAAATCGCTCAGAAGGGCCAATTCAAACGACCCGAAATCGGCCTCTCTGGCGACAGGTTCAAAAACTCACACTCTCTACGCGACGCAACCTGCATCTCTGCCCGCGATTACCGGCGATAAATCACCGGCCTACCGTCATGTTGTCGCTACGCGACGAATTGTCGGAATGCCTCGCGTCCCTGCGCCTTCGCGCCTCACTGCGATCTAGTCGTTATCGTAGAGTCGCCATGACGCTCAGATCCGATGGCAACTTCATTCCAGTGAAGCGTTACCAAAATCCGAAATCAGCATTCCGAAATCAAATTCGGCGCCGCGGGACGAACCGACGCTTGCTCGTTGCGGCGAATTACTGATGACGTCGTTACGTGATTACTAGTACGTTAACTTGTCTCACCGATTGCGGTATCTCAGGTAACGAACAACGCCGTGACGCAAAGGGGACTCAACATCCTCCACCGTCACGGCGTTATTAAGAATGGTCAGTAGTCTATATACTGCAATCGCATTTGCGACATTATCGTCGTTTGCGCCGCTGGAACCGACGCTAACGCGTTGCGGCGAACTACCAGAAAATCGTCGGCCAGCGAGACGGCTAGAACGGCGCCGATTCCAAATCGCAACCGGTTGTCATTCTCCCTGGCAACGCTGGACCGCTCGATAGCACTGGCCCGCTCGGCATTTGGGCTGGCGGGGGGAGACACGTCTTTAGCTCACCTCGCAGGACCTTCACATTCCCCGGTGCATCGATGCCAATCTTAATCGACGAGCCTGACCGTCCGATGATCGTGACTCGAATGTTTTCGCCAATCAAAATGGATTCGTTCTCTTTGCGGCCTAGCACAAGCATCGCTCTATCCTCCATAAATCTGACGCCTGAAACTCATTTGCTCAACGGTATCTGAATCTATTGATATGCTGAACATGTGTCAACTACAATTCCAACTGCCAGACAGGAGCAATTGGTCGTAGCCGATAATGAGCAGATCCAAAACGAGCCGCGGCGCCAAGCCGTCGAAGACCGAGCAGATAAAGAGTCAGTCGGAGGCTGCCGACGTGCGAGCAGGTGCCGGTGCGGGCTTGCCTGACGCTGGCGGGCTCGATGCGTTTCACCCGGTGGTGCAAACGTGGTTCCGTGGGTCGTTCGACGCGCCGACGTTGGCTCAACAGCGCGCCTGGCCGGCGATTTCCGGCGGCGACAATACGCTGCTGCTGGCGCCGACTGGATCCGGCAAGACGCTGGCCGCCTTTCTCGTTGCCTTGGATCGGCTGATGTTCCATTCGCGGACCGAATCATCCGTGGGTGTCCGTGTACTGTACATCAGCCCGCTAAAGGCTTTGGGAGTGGATGTCGAACGCAACCTGCAATCGCCGTTGGCCGGCATTCGCGCCGTGGCAGCTCGTCAGGAAGCACCGTTCCAAGAACCGCTGGTCGGAGTCCGTTCCGGCGACACACCGAGTGACGTGCGTCAGAAGCTGATTCGCAACCCGCCCGACATCCTCATCACGACACCCGAATCACTCTATCTGATGCTGACGTCGCGTAGCCGGTCCATCTTGGCGAACGTGGAGTCGGTCATCATCGATGAAATTCATTCGCTCGTTTCCACCAAGCGTGGTGCGCATCTATTCCTGTCGCTTGAACGGCTCGAGGAGTTGCGACGGTCGGCGGGCGTGACAACGTCGTTACAACGGATCGGCCTCTCCGCCACCCAGCGACCGTTGGAAGAAGTGGCCCGCTTGATGGCGGGGGCCGATTGGGAACCGAGCGATTCGGGGCCTGTGCTCAAGCCGCGTCCGGTGACGATTGTCGAGGCCGGTCGTGCGCGGGAGATCGACCTGAAGATCGAAGTGCCCGTCGAGGATCTTTCTCAGCTCGGACGTGTCCAGTTTTCGGATGCGCCGCTAGAAGCCGGATCAGTTCCCGAGGGTTCAACGGCCGGCCCTACCCTGCCCTCGATCTGGCCCGCGATCCATCCGCGGCTTGTCGATCTGATTCGCCAACATCGCTCGACAATGATCTTCGTCAACAGTCGCCGGTTGGCAGAACGCCTGGCCACGGCGATCAACGAACTAGCTGACGAAGAACTCGCACTGGCGCACCACGGGTCGATTGCCAAGGATACCCGGCTACTCATCGAAGATCGGCTGAAGCAGGGGAAGTTGCCAGCGATTGTGGCGACTTCATCGCTGGAGTTGGGTATCGATATGGGAGCGGTCGATTTGGTGATTCAGATTGAATCGCCGCCGTCGATTGCTTCCGGCATTCAGAGAATTGGTCGTGCCTCGCATCATGTTGGCGGCCGTTCGGCGGGGATCGTGTTTCCCAAGTTTCGCGGCGATCTGCTCTCCTGCGCCGCGGCTGCTCGAAGAATGTTGGCGGGCGAAGTTGAAGAGACCTTCTACCCACGTAATCCACTGGATGTGCTCGCGCAACAGGTTGTCGCCATTACGGCAGGTGGTGCGATTGAGTTGGATCGTGTCTACGACCTGATTCGGCGCGCTGCTCCTTTCCACGACCTGCCTCGCACGGCGTTCGAATCGGTTGTTGATTTGTTGGCTGGGCGCTATCCGTCAGACGAATTTTCCGAACTCCGACCGCGGCTCAATTGGGATCGGCTCAACGGCACGCTCGCGCCGCGCAAGAGCACGCAGCGCTTGGCCGTCGTTAATGGTGGCACGATTCCTGACCGGGGACTCTATGGCGTGTTCCTGGCCGGTGATGACGGCAGCAGTCGGGTGGGTGAACTTGACGAGGAGATGGTGTTCGAAACGCGGCCCGGCGATATCTTTTTGCTGGGGGCATCGTCGTGGCAGGTGGTCGACATCACCAGCGATCGTGTGTTGGTGGTGCCGGCTCCCGGACAGCCCGGGCGCATGCCATTTTGGCGCGGCGACGGCCCAGGCCGCTCGCCGGAATTCGGGCGAGCGATCGGCGCGTTAGCACGTCGCTTGGCACGCACTGATGTGCTGGCGATTGAAAAGGAATTGACCGACGCCCATCGGCTCGATCAACGGGCGGCTCGCAATCTGATTCAGTACATCCACGATCAGGTTGAGTCGACTGGGCACGTGCCGTCGGATCGTACGATCGTGGTTGAGTCGTTCTTGGATGAGATCGGCGATTGGCGAGTGGCGATATTGACGCCGTTCGGCGCCCGGGTGCACGCTCCCTGGGCGACTGCCGTCGCGGCTCGGTTGCGCGAATTGGCTGACGACGAAGTTGACATGATGTCGTCAGACGACGGAATCGTATTTCGACTGCCGGCCGCTATGGACTTGCCGTCGCTCGACCTCCTGTTTCCCAACCCGGATGAGATCGAAGATGAAGTCACTCGACAGCTTGGGGGCACTGCGTTGTTTGCCGGACGGTTTCGCGAGAACGCCGCGCGAGCGCTCCTGTTGCCGCGCCGTTATCCGGGGAAACGCACGCCGTTGTGGTTGCAACGTCGACGTTCTGCCGACCTGTTGGCAGTGGCGGCACGCTATCCCAACTTCCCGATGATTTTAGAAACATACCGAGAGTGCCTACGTGACGTGTTCGACCTGCCCGGACTCAAGGCGATCTTGGCCGACGTCAAACAGCAGAAGATTCGCGTTCATCAAGTGCAGACCGAGCAAGCCAGTCCCTTCGCCGGTGCCCTGCTCTTCAACTACACCGCTAACTTTCTCTACAACGGTGACACGCCTTTGGCAGAGCGTCGGGCGCAAACGTTGTCGCTCGATCATTCACAGCTCTGCGAATTGTTGGGTGCGGCTGAGCTGCGCGAGCTGCTTTGCCCACAAGCCGTCGATCAGCTGGCCGTGGAACTGCAGGGTCTGGCTCCTGTCCGTTCGCTTACCGATGCGGACGGCTTGCATGACTTGTTGCGCAATCTTGGTGACCTGACACTAGATGAAATCATGCTGCGCGCTGGTGACGAGTGCAATCGTTCGCAGGTTTCGTCCTGGTTGGAAACGTTGCAACGCGACCGTCGCGTGATCAAGGTGCGGATTGGCGGAGACGAGCGATACGCGGCGGCCGAGGATGCCGCGCGACTGCGCGATGCGCTCGGCATCGTGTTGCCTCCTGGCTTGCCGGCTGCGTTCTTGGAACGCCCACAAGATCCGTTACTGGAAATCGTCGCTCGCTATGCACGTACGCACATTCCATTTATCGCCGAAGACATTGCCGTTCGGTTTGGCTTGGGAACGGCAACGGTCAACATGGCTTTGGATCAGCTGGTGAGTGTAGGGCGAATGCTGGTCGGTGAATTCCTGCCCGGGCGACGCGGGCGCGAGTGGTCGGATCCGCAGGTTCTACGGCTGCTGAAACGCAGGTCTCTTGCCCAGTTGCGACAGCAGGTCGAGCCAGTCGAACAGGCAGCGCTCGCACGATTCTTGCCGTTGTGGCAACAGGTCACGGAGCCCCGGCGCGGGCTGGATGGCCTGCTCGACACGATCGAACAACTGCAGGGCGCTGAGCTGCCCGCGTCGGTGCTCGAACAAGAGATCCTGCCGGCGCGGTTGGCAAACTATCGGCCGACGGACCTGGATGAACTGTGCGCCGCCGGCGAAGTCGTGTGGCGCGGCTGCGAGAGTCTTGGCAGCGATGACGGTCGCGTGTCACTCTATCTGGCTGATTCGGTAGGTGCATTGGCACCCGAACCGACGCCCGTCGATCATGAGTTTGCCGAACCAATTCTAGAATTGCTGGCGACGCGGGGGGCTCAGTTCTTCGACGAGATCCTCCGCGCCACCGGCGGCTTCTCGGCTGATGTCTTGGAGGGCCTGTGGCAGCTCGTCTGGAACGGCCACGTGACGAATGATACGTTCGCACCACTGCGAGCGCGACGCAAGACGACAGGCGGGAAACGGAATCGAGTGTCCGCAGGTGCATCACGCAAGTTTCGTTCGCGCCGCACCAGTGTCGCGCCGGGCAGCGAAGGACGCTGGTCACTGCTGCTGCCGCCATCGCTCGAACGCCCCGACGTTACTGAGCGACAGCTAGCGCTCGTGCGCCAGTTGATCGCTCGCAATGGAATTCTCACGCGTGAGATGATTAGCAGTGAGAATGTGCGCGGCGGCTTTGCGGCGATCTATCCAGTTTTGAAGGCGATGGAGGAAGCTGGGAAGTTGCGGCGCGGTTACTTCATCGCGGGGCTCGGCGCCGCGCAATTTGCTGCGCCGGGTGCCGACGATCGAATTCGTCATCTGCGGTCGGCGCGCGACGAGAGCCATGGTGACGACGCGGATGAACGTGACACGTTGATTTTGGCCAGTACGGATCCCGCGAATCCCTATGGTGCTGCCCTGCCCTGGCCCGACTCCGAAGCGGGTGAGACGGGGACGAGACTGCAACGCACCGTGGGCGCCCGTGTCATTCTTTATCAAGGCGAGTTGATCGGCTACCTCAATCGAACGCGACAGCAATTGCGAACGTTTCTGCCACCCGGCGAACCGCAACGGAGTCAAGTCGTGCAGTATTTGGCCGCGGCACTGGCCCGCGAGGCAGAGCAGCACCCCCAATTGCTGGCACGGATTGACGGCGAGTCGGCCGCCAGTTCACCGATCGCCGAAGTATTCAAACGCTACGGTTTCTTTTTGATCAGTCGCGGACTGTTTCACCGCGGCACGTCGGTGCCACGCAAGTAAACGCAGCGGCAGCATTCGTGTAGTTCGCTGCAATGCGTTAGCGTCGGTTCTTGGCCCGGCGCCGGTTCGTAAAGTGCTGAGAACCGCGTCTTGCGCCTAATGGCACTCAGTTGAGTTTCGTGGCAATGTGCCCGGTGCAATGAACAGGAACTTTATGCCCCCTCTCCCCAAACAAGTTTGGGCGAGAGGGGAGCCTGAGTCTTCCACTTATTATTGAAATCGACATTGAGCTTGGCATCGAAATCGCATGGCAATTCGGCCTTGAAATCTAAACTGAGTGCCATTGGGCTTGCGCCTATCGGCGAACTGCGCGCGGCTCGATTGATACAATCTAATCGCAGCAAACGGTGCAACGAACTCATTGAGTACCTTACGCCACGATGTCGCGGACGATATTGCCTTGGACATCGGTCAAACGGAAGCGGCGTCCTTGATACTTGAATGTCAGTTGCTCATGATCGATCCCCATGAGATACATCATGGTGGCCTGCAGGTCGTGAATGTGCATCGGTTGCTCGGCGACATTGTAACCGTAATCGTCAGTTACGCCGTAACTTGTTCCCGGCTTGATACCGCCGCCCGCCATCCACATCGTAAAGCAGCGAGGATGATGGTCTCGTCCAAAGTTTTCGCCTACTAGCTTGCCTTGGCAATAGTTTGTGCGTCCAAACTCACCGCCCCAAACGACGAGTGTATCGTCCAGCAGACCACGTCGTTTCAAGTCGCGGATTAACGCTGCCGTCGGTTGGTCCATCTCCTGACACTTCTTTGGCAACCCGGTGGGCAAACCGCCGTGATGATCCCAACCGGGATGGAAGAGTTGCACGTATCGCACACCGCGCTCGGCCAAACGCCTGGCAAGAATACAATTCGCTGCGTAAGTGCCTGGCGTTCGTGCGTCCGGACCATACTCGTCCAGCAAGTAGTCGGGCTCGTCTGCCAAATTCGTTGCCTCGGGAATCGCCGTCTGCATTCGGTAGGCGAGCTCGTATTGGCTAATTCGCGTTTCGATTTGCGGATCAGGGGCCGCACGCAGATCTTCTCGATGCAGTTCTCCCAAGGTGTCGAGCATGCGGCGGCGACTCTCGCCGGTCAACCCAGGCGGAGAATTCAAGTACAGCACCGGATCCGGACCACTACGAAACTGGACACCTTGATGGACTGAGGGCAGAAATCCACTCCCCCACAAACGCGACTGCAAGGGTTGGCCACCCGCACCTTTCGTGACCATGACCACAAACGACGGTAGATCGGCGTTCTCTGTGCCGAGCCCATAATTGAGCCACGCACCGATGCTAGGTCGGCCGGGCAGCTGAGAACCGGTTTGAACGTACGTGACCGCTGGCCCATGATTGATCGCTTCCGAATGCATCGACTTGATGATGCACAATTCGTCGACCATCGCGGCCGTATGTGGCAGCAACTCGCTGACCCACGCTCCACACTCGCCGTGTTGTTGGAATTTGTAGGGCGAACCGACGAGTGGCAATTGCGATTGATTGCCGGACATGCCGGTCAGTCGCTGCCCCATCCTGACTTCCGCTGGCAATTCTTGACCGTGCAATTGATTCAACAGCGGTTTGTAGTCGAACAGATCAAGCTGCGAGGGGCCACCGGATTGAAAGAGAAAGATGATGCGTTTCGCGCGTGGTGGAAAATGCAATCGTTCCAGCACGGGACGCTCACCAACATCACGTGCCTCGGCGCGATCGGCGCCAGCGCCTTCGCGGCTCAACATATCCAACAGTGCCAACGAGCCAAATCCTAGACCGCATTCTTGTAGGAATTTGCGGCGGGGCATTCGGAGTTGTTTGGCAAACGCATTCATCGTCGGGCTTCCCGGTTAAGAGCACTCAGTAGTCCACGCACCGCGCGAACACCACTTTCGCGGCATTTCCTTACACACGTTATCGTTTGGTTACACAGCCATCGTAGCTAAACAGCGCGTTGGTTACGACGGACAGCGCTGCCAAGCGATCTCGATCAAGTTTCTCATCTGCCAC
>JAGQPK010000079.1 GCA_020426755.1 Planctomycetales bacterium | reverse complement strand
GACTCGGGCAACACAAAGATAGCCAACAATAGGGCAATCGCCGAAAGGATGGCGGCAGCAAAGCCCGGCATCGGCCCTGGTTCTTGCGCCGCGTCCGGTACGGCCAAGAATCCTAACAGGGGCCCGAAGGTGAAGCCGAGTCCGAATGCCATACCAATCAACGCCATCCCGCGTGGTCGCTGTTCTAGTGTCGTGCAATCAGCGATGTAGGCCTGCGCTGTCGAAATCGTCGCCCCGGCCAAGCCCGCGCCGATACGCGACACAAACAGCAACAGCATGCTGCGGCGGATGGTGGCGATACCAAACAGTGAGTAAAAAATGATTGAGCCCAACAATCCAACCATGATCACCGGCCGACGACCGATCCGATCCGAAACGCGTCCCCACACCGGCGCGAAGAAGAACTGCATCGCGGAAAAACTGGCCATCAGCAGACCAAGCTGCAGACCGCTGGGATCCAAGGTAAACCGTTTGGCGTAAATTGGCAGCAAAGGTAAGACGATGCCAAATCCCAACAGGTCGATAAACACTGTCAAGAAAATGACGAGTAGCGAACCGCGTCGCAATTCCGTTATCATCGACTGTTCCGATTTCTAGTTTTCAGCGTGAGTGCCACAAGTAACACGAAACTGCGCTAGCCGCCGTGCTGGCCGACACCTGCATGACGGTTCCTCAAATAGCCCCCAATGACGTCGCATCCCGTCGATTGCTGCAACGCTTGCCGCGTTTACAGTTGGTCGAACGACAATTGGATCGCCTAAACTCACTGCTGCGTCAGATCCTGCCAGACAATCGCTTCTACGCGAATAAGCTGGCCGAGCATCCACAGCAGTTGGCAAGTCTCGACGAGTGGTCGCAGTATCCGTTCACAGTGAAGGACGAATTGATTCCGACGTCCGACATGCCGCAGCATGCACGGAATCTGACTTACTCGCCGGCGCATTACGTACGCTTCCACCGCACCTCCGGCACGCATGGCGAGCCCTTGGTTGTACTGGATACGGCCGCTGATTGGCAGTGGTGGATCGACACCTGGCAGTATGTGCTCGACGCAGCCGCCATCGACGTGACCGATCGGATCGCCATGGCCTTTTCCTTCGGTCCGTTCATCGGATTCTGGACGGCGAATGATGCGCTCGTGGCCCGCGGGGCCCTGGTGATCCCCGGCGGTGGCATGAGCACGCGCGCTCGGCTCGATCTAATCCTCAAGGAACAAGCCACCGTCGTTTGCTGCACGCCCAGCTACGCGCTGCACTTAGCCGCCGTCGCCGCTGAGCAACACATCGACATCGGCGCGTCTGCCGTACGGTGCTTGATCGTGGCCGGTGAACCCGGCGGATCGCTGCCAGCTGTCCGTCAGCGCATCGAAACGGCTTGGAACGCCACCGTGATCGACCATGCCGGTGCCACAGAAATTGGGCCTTGGGGCTTCGCCGACAGCGCGGGTCGCGGCCTGCGTGTCGTGGAGACTGAGTTCATTGCTGAGTTCATACGCGTCGACGATCAGCAGCCAGCTGCGAGCGGCCAATTGGCGGAACTGGTACTGACAAGTCTGGGACGGACTGGAGCCCCCGTGCTCAGATATCGCACCGGCGATCTCGTGCGGCCCACGTGGACCACTGATGTCGAAAACCAATTCGTATTCCTGGAAGGCGGCGTGCTGGGGCGAGTCGATGACATGATGATCGTCCGCGGCGTCAACGTTTTCCCCAGCGCCGTGGAACAGATCCTGCGCGAGTTCCCCACGCTCCACGAGTATCGACTTACCGTTCGTCGCGACGGCGAAATGGACTCGTTGTGTATAGAAATCGAAGCAGACTCCGATCTGGCAACACAGATTCGCCACTTACTTCAACTTCGTCTTGGACTCAGCGTCGACCTGCAACGGGTCGACACCGGCACGCTGCCGCGTTTTGAACACAAAGGCCAAAGGTTTATCGATCTAAGAAAATGAATACGACACCGCACCCCACACAACTCCAGCTAGTTAACCCTGAAACGTTGCGCATTTGCTGGAGCGACAATGCACAATTCGATTTCACTGTCCGGCAGTTGCGTGAGCTTTGCCCGTGCGCGACGTGTCGTGAAATTCGTGGCGCAAAACCGACGACGCCCGATCTACTGCCCGTGCTGAAGTTCGAAGAGACCCTGCCGCTACGCATCGTTAACATGCGTCCCGTGGGGAACTACGCCTACGCCATTCACTTCAGCGACGGACATGACACGGGCATCTATACGTTGACATTCTTGCGTCAACTCGGCGAAGAAACCGCCTCCCCGCGTTAAGCGACGTTTCGCTTTCCGATGATAAACATGAACTCACTTTAATTCATGTCGGTTGCAATGCCCGATCGGTACAATCACATCTTGTACGTATTGACACCACCGATCTAGGAGGAGCAGGCGAGATGAAGCGACTAGGTTTAAGTTTATTAGCGTTGAGCGCGGCGCTGATAACCGCAGGTAATTGCAGCGCACAAGACGGCATCTTTACGGAGATCAACAAGCCGAACAACAATTTCACTCTACAGTGGTGTTCCGAGGGCGACGCGATCCACTTTCAGATCCAGGCGCGGGCGACCGGTTGGGTGTCAGTCGGATTCAGCAACGACCGCTCGATGCCAAATACTGATGTGATCATGTTGACCGGCGAGGGCAACGTGGCGGATGGGTTCGCCAGCGCGCGATCCGCGCCGTCGATCGACAGCCAGCAAGATATCACGCTGATCAACGCCGACCAAACGGGCAGTTTGACGACGGTCGAATTCACGCGGCCGATTGTCACAGGCGACTCGAAGGACTTCTCATTGGACACGGGGCGCTTCGTGTTGTGGGCTTACCAGTCCACTAACGATTCTTTCACCCGTCAACACTCGGCTGAGGGCACGATTAGTTCTCGCATCGACTTCAGCGCCGCAGCCGCGTGCCATACGACAGGCTACCAACCGGACGTGAATGGCGACGGCACGATCGATCTGCAGGACATCAACGACCTGCTCGCACTACTGCGTGCCGGTGACGTCAAAGCAGATGCGAACGGCGATCAAGCCGTCGACACCTCCGACATCTCCGCTTATCTGGCCACCGAGTTCAATTCGTACATTGGCGATTCCAACCTGGACGGCCAATTTGGTTCCAGCGACTTAGTGACCGTATTCGTCGCCGGCCTCTACGAAGACAATGTGCCACAAAACGCTAACTGGGAAACAGGCGACTGGAACGGCGATCAAGAGTTCAGCACCAGCGATTTGGTATTCGCTTTCCAAGAAGGCGGCTATGAACTCGGACCGCGCGGCGCAGTCGTCGCCAGCGTCCCCGAGCCCAGCAGCTTGATCCTGTTCGGCCTCGGCCTGCTCGGCGTTGTTCGACGACGACGGGCGTAAGGAAAACACTTTACCACGAAGGCAAGAAGGCCAAGAAGAAGTCCATCGAATCGCTCACAGTACTGAAACCCACGCTTGTCGTGGGGGCTTTCAGAATGACGAGATGAAAACTGAGCGTCTTCGTGTGCTTCCTGCCTTCGTGGTCAAGCTTCCAGCCGTCGTGGCTAATCAGCAAGTTGCCACGTACGAGTTTCCACGTATCGGGGCTGGCCGCCCACGTCTTGAAGAACGCGCATCTTACGTGACATCCGTGTCATCAGTGAAATCCGCGGTTCGAATCTCAGGGCTGCACGGCATTCTCTAAGCTTCGCAGCGCATCCGGCCCAAAGCCTTGGTTCTCAGTAGATTCCGTTGCTTCGGTTTTCTCTTGAATCAGATCGAGCTGGCTTAGGTGAATCTTCTTGTAGACATCCTCTGAAATAACGTAGTACCAATCAGCGAAGCGATAGTTAAGCTCCTGCACCTTCTTTTGTGCCTTGGTGAGCTTATCGTTTCGCTCATCGATTTTGCGTTGGTTTTCCTTTGTGATGCGTTCGCGCTCGCGCTGCAGTTCGGCTTTCAGTTGTTCTTCGCTGAGCGCCGGCGTCTGGTCGTCTTGAGCAGCAGTTGCATCAGCCGTGTCGGTCGCGTCTTGATCCGTGGCGGACTCATCTTCCGCCACCGACTCTGTCACTTCAGCGACCGGTTCGTCGGTCGTCGTCTCAACGTCTTCGTTACTCTCGACGGCTTGACCGGCGTCGGTCGCAGTCTCATCACTGCTGGCTTCCGCATTCTCCTCCGTGTTCCCTTCATCTTCGGCTACGACATCCGACTCAGTGGCGGTATCGTCTGCAGCCGGTTCGTCATCCTCGTTCTGGATTGCCACCGGCAGCGTTTCCGCAGCGAGCTCGCGGCTCGACGTGGATTCACCTTCCGGTTGTAACTCGGCCGAATTCGCCGGCTTCTCCAGGTCTTCGATTGTTTCGGGAACGACCTCAAGCTCAGGCTCCGGGAACATCCCTTCGTTAACCTTCGCGGTAACCAACAGGTAGCGATTCAGCTTTCCTTCCCCGCCCTCTGTGTCGACGCCTTCGACTTTGCCGAAGCGGAGCATGTACTCGACACCTTCCTTCGTACGGACGCGCACTTCTCCGTCGGCCGAAAGCACTTGGACTTCGCCTGTGGGCATTTGCACGGGATAGAAACCATGTTGAATCAGCGACTGCATACCCGCCTGATCGCTGGCAAAACCTTCTTCGACTTTCATGTCCGCACGCAGGTTTTCCGGCTTCCGCTGTGCATCAACGATCTCAAGTGTATCTAAAGCTTCGCGCAACGCACGCAGTCGATCGTCGTTCAGCTTTTCTGTCTCCTTGAGTTCGCGCGGCTTGAGATCGTTGCCGTCCGACACCAGCAAGTCGTTGACTTTCCAAACTCCGTTGTCTTCACCGACAGTCATCTCAAATCGCTCATCGAAATCCGTGATGGGTCCGCTGAGCGATGCGGCGACTTGGAAGCTGTAGTCCTTTAACACCAGTTCCGTCATATCCCAGTTGTTAAGCGCAAGCAGATCCTTATCGATCCAATCTTCGAACTTGACTGGCAAGTTGTTCGGATCCACCTTGGCGACAAACACGACCGACTGACCGGGGCGGCGGACATACCGTTGTTCGGGATTCCCTTGAACCTCCTTGCCGATGATCAGGTTGACGAGATTGTTACCCGACTCATCTTTAATGTTCACGAGAGTACCGACGCCTTGATCGCCGACGGCCGACTTGTCGATACTGGGTTCCAGCACACCGAACTGAGCGTGTTCGCCGTCTTTATCTGAACTGACAGCCAGCGGCCGCAGGTCGATGAACGGCGTCGCCGCATCGCGGATACGATTCTCGGCATCGGCCGGGTAGCCATCATGCGACGGCAGCGTCCAGATGCCGTTTGACTTCTTGACTTCCAGTTCCTTGATGCTGGCCAGCGACTCGTCGAAACGGACGATCTTCAAGCTGGCAGCGGCGACGGGATCGGTGAACGTGGGGAAGAGCGGCTCGGAAATCTCGATCGGCGCCGAAGCCGATGGGCTGCCACTGCGAGTCCCGACGGCCACGCCGGTGGCAAGCACAGCGGCTCCCACGAACAGCAAGGTCTTGGTCATCTCATTCATCGCCACACCCTATTATTTCTGAGTAACTTGTCTGCGTATGTTGGAGCCACCCGCGACGCAGCACGGGTGGCAGATAATCGAACTTGCGAATGAAACCGATCTTAGCGACGTCGCGTCGCCGAGATGCCTTCTGATTCCAGCGATCGACGACGCACGAACACGGCCAAGCCGATGAGGATCGGCGGCAACATGGGCAATAGGAGCGCCATGAGCTTGTACGAGTTCTTCATCTGCTGAACTTGCTTGTCGAGCTGCAGTTCGATCTTCTGAAGATTCCGATCACGTTCGCGTGTCAGCGTTTGCACCGTCGTGTCAACTCGACGCTGTTCGACTTGTTCCTTCAACATCATCTGTTGCAGCGCTGCCTGGAGTGCTCGTTGAATCTCACGCCCGGACGGTTCAGCACCTGACTCCGTGGCCTTACGATTCAGTTCATCGATCTGCGACTGGAGGTCGGCGATCGCCTTTTGTTGATTCTCCTTGGCTGCCGCTTCCGCTTCCTCGAACTGTTCGTTGAAGCGATTCATTTCCTGTTCCGCTTCCAAGCGAGCGTCGGCTGTCGCCTGCTCGACGAGCTTCAAGGTGCTGTGGCGTGGCTGCTTCTTACGAACTTCCAAGAAACGTTCGTCGCCCGCCAGCTCGTCAATCACGTTTAGTACGAACGTGACGTTGTCGAACTTCCACTGGACTTCGCTCATATTCGGTTGTGCACGCACTCGCAGGAACTGCGAATGCATCAGGTCAATGTCGCTGACATAGATGACGTCAACCTTGTCGGGCTCAGCCGGCGCGCTGCCTGGCAAGCCTTGAGCTGGTGGCAACCCGGGCAGGCCAGGCAGGCCGGCACCGCCGGGCAATCCGGGCGCTGGGGGCACCGCTGCTTGAACAAATCGCGTCGTGAAACGATCATCAATCGAGCCCGTTTTTGGCGGGGCCTCGGACGCTTTGTCGGCTCCTTCCGTCCTGATTCTGGCCGCGAGCACCAGCGGCGTAGCGCTCGGTACTCGTTTGCGGTCCAGAGCTCGCGAGTCGATACCCATCGTCAGATCCTGATAGGGAATCGTGCCGGCCAAGTCACCGGTGCTAACAATCGGCGTGAACGAGATGCCAGGCTTCTTCTCGTTTTCGATCGCACCAGGATAGAGCATCAGTATCTGCTGCAAGCCCGACACGATTTCGTCCTTCGGATTCAACGAGTCAGCGCCGCCTGGAGCCGACGGGCTGGCAAACACCCATTCCATCGTAATGTCGCGAATGCGTCGCAGTTTCTGGTACGGATTGTAGTTCTGCCAGACAACGCTCGTGGTCACTGTCGGCGGACCGAACGGGCTGGCCGCAGCCGAATTGCCGGCCATGCGAATTCCCAACACATCCCACAATTCTTGAATGTTGCCCTTAGGCTCGGGCGGTTGCCCCATCCCCATCATGCCGCCCTGCGGTGGCTTGGGTTGACTCGTTCCGGGAGCCGCCATCATCACAGGCAACGGATCTTCAAAGATTGCGGTCGGAGTGCCCTTGCGCACGGCCGCGACCAAATTGTCCATCTGAGGCTGCGTCAAGGAGGACGGCTGCACGACCAGCATGACGTCCACGTCTTGCTCCATCGCGTTGTTCGGATCCAACTGAATGACTTCGTACTGCTTCTCCAGCTCTTCGACGATCAACTGCTTGGGCGTCTGCTCCATCCGTTGCATGTCGAAGCCGCCGAACAGGCGTGCATCCGTGTTGACGACGCCCAACCGCTTACGTTTCTGCTCAGCAACCGTGCAGATGGAACGCAACAGTTCGTACTCGACAGGAATCCCCTGATCGAAGAACGGCACCACAACCTTTTCCAAGCCACAGGTGAAAGCCGCACCCATGATGATTTCATCTTCCGCGATCGCACCGCGGTCACGGACCATGACGCGATTGGGCCGAATACCATACTTTTCGTCAGCATTGACCGCAGCGTCACTGAACCGTTCCAAGTTGTCGAACAGGCGCACTTCCACGCGGTTCCCACCGATCGCATCAAACTCACGCAACTTCGAGATCAGATCGAGCTTCGTGCGCGCGTAATCCTCAGGGATCTGCTGGCTGATATAGGCTTCCACGATGACCGTCTTGTCACTCTCGGCAAGACCGGCGGTCAACTGACTGATCTGATTCTTCGTGCTGGTCGACAGCGAGTTGACCTGCTGGCTGGTCCCGTCCAGGTGAAACACGTCGTGGTTTAAAAAGAAGGTGGTAATCGCCAGCGTCAGCACCATCAGCGACAACACTCGCAGCAGAAAATGGCCAGCCAAACCGCGCCCATCACGACCGCCCGACCAATGTCGCTTGCCCACGAGCACCATGCTCAGGTAAAGGCCAAGCACGACGACGAGCGCAAAGAACACTAGGCTCCGCAGAGTGATCACACCGCGGCCGAAATCGAATAACTGTTCGGCATAGCTGAAGCGAGAAATCGCGAGCGCTAAATTCGGTCCTAAGACCACATTGGCAAACGAAGCCAACACCAGCGGCAGATTGAACAACAAACCGAGGATGAAGCCAATCGTGATGTTGGGAGTCAAGAAGGAACCGACCATACCAATGGCGATCATGGCAATGCCAACCAGCCAGTATCCCAGATAGGTCGTCGCAAAGAGACCAAGATCGACTTCGCCACGTGACAAAAACGCCAGCACCATGAAGTTTGCGATCTGCGAGAACACCAACGACACCGAATAAATTGACACAGCGGCCAAGTATTTACCGAGCACGATGTCCCAGTCGCTGGCAGGTACCGTCAGCAACAACTCATCGGTACCTTGCCGCCGTTCCTCGGACCACATGCCCATCGTGATCGTGGGAATATAAATCAGCATGATCCAGGGAAACTTTAGATTGAGCTGATGTAGGGTCGCGAGATTGTCGTTGAAGAAGTCGTTTGGATAGAACGCACATGCGCTGCACAACGACACAAACAACAAAATGAATAGGTATCCGGTGGGATTGCTGAAGTAGCCTACGAAGTTGCGTTTCAGCACCGCAAACCCCGCAGCTTGTCCACGACAGACAGCGATCAAAAGGCCGAACGCGGCGAGGAAAAATGCCGCATCAATGCACATCAGCAGGATCAAGGGAAAAGTCATGCCTTGCATAACGCTCATTCCATCTTCGTAAAATTAACCAAACTCGCCGTCACCGCTGGCAAGGTCGAGTGGCCAATGTGACATGAATCGAGAAGAGTCGAATCGCTTCCAGGTAAACTCAACAGTCGCTTAGGCACCCACGGCAGCAGTTGCCGTCAACCGACGAAACTCGCCAGCCAACGTCTTCCCGTCTGACGTGAACGAAGCAATCGGTCCATCCGCAACCAATCGCCCTTCGTTGACGACGATCACGCGACTCGCCATGGCCTCCACCTCTTGCAAGATATGGGTGGACAACATGATTGTCTTCGCCTCGCCCAAACGCTGCATCGTCCGGCGAACTTCTTCAATCTGATTAGGGTCCAACCCGGCAGTCGGTTCGTCCATGATCAAGACATCTGGCTCGTGCAACAATGCCTGCGCCATGCCGACTCGCTGCCGATAACCTTTGGAAAGCTTCGATATGGGTTTGTGATAGACGCTCGAAAGCGCACAGATATCAACGACTTCTTCGATCCGCTGACGCTTCCGATCAGAACTCAGTCCACGTGCCTCGGCAAAAAACGCCAACAGGGTCGCAGGCGTCATGTCAGGATATAGCGGACCGCTTTCCGGCAGGTAGCCGAGCCGCTTGCTGCCTTCGATTCGATCGAGCGACATGTCGTGGCCGGCGATGCGTGCCACACCGGTGGAAGGCGCCAAATAGCCAGTCAAGAGCTTCATCGTGGTACTCTTACCGGCGCCGTTCGGCCCCAGAAACGCCACGATTTCGCCACGCTTGACGCGAAAAGAGATGTCCCGACATGCGGCAAACCCGCCGTAAAACTTGGACAATCCATCCGCCTCAATCATCGTGTCAGCATCTGCTGATGGATTCATCGTTTACTCCGCCAGACGTCAGTTTCTGTCACAAATAACTTGACTACGAAATTGCGAGACTAATCGCTTGACGATGACCGCTTGCACGTCGCCACATAACGACTCGGAACGCACGGACGTCATTGTCCGAAATTGTGCCAAGCATCAAGGCCGTTGAAAAGCCCCAGCCTGTGCTGGCAACCGAGTCCCGATTCATTGAAGTGCGTCTCTACGCACTAGCATGAAATACGTGGCAAGGTGTCGTTGCCACCAGGCAGGTAGGCCCGAGCCGCCGATAGTAACGGCGCCCCGCAGCGCCACAGTTTAATTCACGTGACACAGCTTCGGCAAGATGCCGTGCTGAGTGTGATCGCGCGGCCCTGTCCCGTACCATGCGTTTTTGGAGTGCGTCGTCTGTTTTGGAGTGCGGCCGCGCAGCTATCGCTTTTCGCGCAAGCCGGCTGCAGCCGAAACGAAGGAATCCGGCCGCGTGCGAGTAAAAAGAAAGCGGCAGCTGAGCGGCCGCACTCCAAAAGACGAAGCCAGCCCCACTACACGTCCATCGGCGGCCAAGTCCATGATAAGTGGCGTCGCCAATGCGCGTCGTCCTGGTTCGGAAAGTCCGTTCTCAGGTGTACACCACGGGATTCTTCGCGAGTCAGCGCTGCTTGGATCATGAGATATGACACCATCAGCATGTTCTGCAATTCCCAGCCAGGCGGCGAATTAAATTGGCGCGGCAGCACATAGCGACACCAGGTCGCGATCGCCTGTCGCGCCGATTCGAGCTGCGTTTGTTCACGCCGCACGCCCGCCGAGCGCCACATCAGACTGGTCAATGAATTTCGGATGTCGGCCAGATCAAGCGGTTCGCTGGACGGCTCCACCGCTGGGGACTCAACAGGCAGGACTTCATATTCGTCCGAGAGGTTTCTGGCAGCCGCCGCTGCACCGCGGCCCGCATGGGCACCGAACACTAGCCCTTCGAGCAGACTGTTTGAGGCCAGGCGATTAGCACCGTGCAGGCCACTCGACGTCACTTCGCCGGCAGCCCATAGGCCAGGTATGGTCGTTCTGCCTTCCGCATCAACCGTGATGCCGCCGACCATATAATGTGCCCCGGGTCGAACGGGTATACGATCGGTCGTGATATCAATGCCAAACTGCTTGCAGGAAGCGGCGATGCCTGGAAAACGGGCCAACACGTGTTCGGCCGGCAGATGACTGACATCAAGATAGACGTTGGGGTGGCGCGTCTTATCCATCTGCGTGACGATTGATTGTGCCACAACGTCGCGCGGCGCTAGCTCACCTCGTTCGTCGTAATCGAACATGAACCGGTGACCGGCGGCATCCAACAGATAGGCGCCTTCACCCCGCATCGCTTCGGTTATCAACGTGCGGCTACTGCCGGCAATGTAGAGCACCGTGGGATGAAATTGCATGAATTCCAGATCACGCAGCTCCGCACCGGCTCGGTAAGCGGCGGCCATCCCATCGCCGGTGGCGACAGATGGATTGGTCGTCTCGCGGTACACTTGCCCGGCACCGCCTGTACATAGGATCGTTTGCTTAGCCCAAACAATCATCTTGCCGTGATGCGGATTCCAAATCACCGCGCCGCGACAACGTCCGGCTTCGACCAGCAGATCGACGGTGAACGCCTGTTGCCATAGCTGCACATTCGGAAAACGCTGCGTCCAATGAACGACAGCGCGCATGACTTCCTTGCCCGTCGCATCTCCCAGCGCATGCACGATGCGATGATGACTATGCCCGCCTTCTCGGCCCAGCAACAGCTCGCCCTCGAGTTCGTCAAACCGCGTGCCCCACTCGACGAGCTCGCCAATCCGCTGCGGCGCTTCCCGCACGACCATCTCGACAATGTCGCGATCACACAAATTCCCGCCGGCGATCAGCGTGTCGTTAATATGATCTTCGAAGCGATCACTTGGATCCATCACGCCGGCGATACCGCCTTGGGCGTAACGACTGTTGGAATGGTCCAAGCTGTCCTTGGTTGCCACGACAACCGATTGCTCTTCACCGATCTCAATGGCAGCGCGCAGACCAGCAAGGCCTCCGCCAATGATCAATACGTCGGTGAAGTAGTGCGGCACCCGCTTGGGCTGGAACGGACAAAGATAACGCGGCCAAGATGTGTTCATGCAGGCATTGTAGACGGCTGTGCCCGCGCCGCAACGCGCGACGGCCGCCTTTATCACCACCCACGGGCTACTTTTCGACGTTGCTCTTGAGAAATGCTCGATACTGCTCGAGATACTCGGGCGGTACGGCCAAGTTTCCGCCGTTTTGGCGTAGCCCACCGCGGGCATCTTTGGTGGTTCGAGTGGCACGCGTCCGCGCCTCCTGTGGACGCAAGCCCAGGCCACGTAGTTGCTCGTCCCAGCGCCGTTTGGCAGCTGACTGTTTCGGCTGTCGAGCGTCCTTGCGCAGCTCCTCCCAACGCTTCACGAACGACTCCATCTCCTCCGGCGTCCACTGCAGATCCTTGAGCAGCTCAGGATCTTGCGGCTCGTTCTTCAGATACTCGAGATCGGAAG
>JAGQPK010000799.1 GCA_020426755.1 Planctomycetales bacterium | reverse complement strand
CGATCGATTTCCGGTCGCAGCATCGTGTAGAAGACGACGCAAACCAGCCACAGTCCGAGCGTCACGGCGCCCAGATAGCGGCGTGACAGTTCGCGACGAGTTAGCAAGGTGCCGGCGCCAAATGCACTCAGCAACCAAATCGGCGTGAGCGAGAAGAAGCCGTGATGACCGATAAGTGCGTGGAGCAAGTACTTTCCGCGCGAGGGCTCGCCGGCATCGACGCCTGTACGCGGCGCTGTCCAGTGGCTACCCGGGTAGTCGTACCAATTGTCGCTCGGATCACGATGAGCATACGGCGGACGCAGGCTGCCGTGGGCGATATAGGTTGTGACGAAAAATGGAATGGCCACAAGAGCTACGGCCGGCAGATAGAAGATGCAGGTGCGGCGCGGTTGTAGCCAGAGTAGGGCACACGTCGTGAGCACAAGTAGCGATAGCGCCGGCAGTTCATTTGCTGCGGTAAACGCGGCGGCCAAGCCAGTGCCGGCGAACACCCAGCCCGGCGCTTCCTCGTCCTCCCAAATGCGCAGCACTCCCAGCATGGTCAGGAAGGCGCAGATCGCGGCCGGCAGATGATTGTTGAGCGTTAACACGAACGGTGACAGGAGTGTGCCGAAACAAGCGGCGGCTACGACGAAGATCCGCCCAAAGTCCGTTTCGCCATGCCGCTCGACCCAACAAGTCATCAGCCACAAGAAGGCGGCAAAAGGTAGCACGTTGGTGATAACGAGTATCACGCGCGCTACGCCAAACGTATCCGACTCCAGGTTCGCGCCGGTGACGGCTTTAATCACGGCGTATTGCCCGGCCAGCATCGTCGGGAAGAGTGTCGGTTTGCTGGAGTAGTAGTGCTTCTTTCCATCGCGCCCCGTGTGGCGGACCATGTCGATCGATTTCCAGCCGGGACGGCGTCGCACCTGATCGATTTCGTAGGTGCCGTAATCAACGAGCGCACTGATCGTCGACCAGCGGCTGCGATCGTTCGCGCTGAGAAATGGCGTGCGGCGGTCGGCGGCGCGGATCGATCCGATGTGACCGACCGCATTCGCCAAGGCAATCACGATCAGGACGACGTAGATGGCGTGTCGCAGAAGACGCGTATCCAGATTGTCGTCATCCATCATATGCGTTCGCGACTGCTCTCAATCGATCGGCTCAGTTTCAAATGAGGCGATGACGGAGCGGCATCCTTGCGAAAAGCCGGGTTGGGTTGGCCTGGATGACGAGGTGCGAAACGCTCATCCGTCAAACGCCAACTCGCCTCGCCACCCACGCGTTCGCTGACCGAATAAGTGTCCGCAGAGCGACCGTGAAACGCCGTCAGCAATTCGGCCAGAAATCCGATGGACATGAATTGTCCGCCAAGCAGTGTGGCGCCGAGGCAGTAAAAGAAGATCGCCCGTTGTGTCAAATGGATGTCATCCCAGCCGGGAATCAAACGCGACAACAACCAGCCGACGGTCAGCAGCATGATGCCAAACATCCCGCAGGAAAAGCTTGCTAAGCCTACCGTGCCCAGAATGTGTTGTGGTCGCTGACCATAACCAGTCAAGAACTTCACCGTGAGCAGATCGAGAAAGCCCTTGGGAATACGCAGGATTCCATATTTTGAATGACCGTGTTGTCGCGAACGATGGTTTACGACCACCTCGCCAATTCGCCAACCACGTGCGGCCGCTAAAACGGGCACGAAGCGATGCAACTCACCATAAAGTCGGAGTTGTTCGAATACCTCGCGTCGATAACATTTGAAACCGCAGTTGTGATCGTGCAGCGTGACGCCCGTCATCCAACTCACCATGCGGTTAAAGACACGCGATGGCCAAACCTTGTGCCAGGGATCGTAACGCTTCTGCTTGAAACCACTGACAACATCATGTCCCTGTTCCATAGCGGCCAGGAACTTAGGGATCTCATGCGGATCGTCTTGCAGATCCGCATCCATGGTCATCACCCATTGTCCACGACTAGCGGCGAATCCCGCGCTCAACGCGGCCGCTTTGCCAAAATTGCGACGGAACCGAACGCCCCGCACGCGTGAATCTTCACGACACAGTGCTTCGATCACTTCCCAAGACGCATCGGTGGAACCGTCGTCGATGAACAGAATATCCAATACGTAGCCTTGCTGCGTGGCCACGTCGCTAATCTCACGATGTAGTTCACGCAAGCTATCGGCTTCGTTAAATACCGGGATAACAATCGACAGCATGTCGAAGTTCCTTTCAGCGTTGAGTGAGTCGCCAGCCCAGATACAGGATACTCGATACGATTAGCTCCGTCACCAACCAAACTGCGCGCAGCAATACGGCCGCCAAGGGGGCGACAACGGCGCCGAATTGTGGTTTGAGTAATTCGTTGAGTACAAGTTCTCGCACACCTAAACCGCCGGGGAGCAATGAGAGGAAACCCGCAACCATGGATAAAGATGTCGAAGCAGTTAAGCGTGGCCACAAAGACCAAGCGGAATCAAGCGGCGGTGACAACGGTAAGGCACACATCACGCACCATAAACTGAACCCAATCAGTACCCAACCGCTAAGTTCGCTAATCCAACCCACTACCATGACTTGCCAGGTGTAGCCGTCGAGCGCCGCTTCGACCTCCGTGTCATCCTTCGCCAGTTTCAGGATTTTGACGGCTTGGCGAACGAGTGGCGGCCAGGTGGGGATACTCGAGAGGGCGGTGAGAGCGATTCCCAGGACGAGCAAAAAATGATGCTGCGAAAACTGCCAGGCAATCAGCGCGGTGGCTAACCCAGCGCCCACTGCCATCATCATGAAGGTTTCAATAAACACGCTGACGGCGATCAGCGTGGTGCGCGTCGTTTCTGTCTTGAGCAACGCCGTGCGAATCACGACCACCATTGCCTTGCCGGGCACGTACTTGCCGAGGTGCCCTGTATAGTAGGCAACCATGGTACGGGGCCATGGCGTTCGTTGGCCCAATGCGCCCAACACATAGTGCCAGTAAGAGCCCATCGGCAACATGCCGGAAAAGTAACAAACGCCGGAAAACGCGAGCCACCGCAGTTGGATTTCGCTC
>JAGQPK010000798.1 GCA_020426755.1 Planctomycetales bacterium | reverse complement strand
CGAAGCGTTATTGCCAGGCGTGCTGGCGACGGAACCTGCTCCGCAGTCGCTCGCAGTGGAATTGGCAGAAGGTGACACTGCGACATCCGAATCCACGCAGACTACGAGTCGTCCGAAGTGGGTCATTGAACGACCTACGCAGCACGAAGGTAAGATGGCGATCGTGTTACAATCCGATCCCTATGTCGATCGGTTTGACTGTGATCGCGACTTACAGCAACGCACCGCTCAGATCCTAACTAAATACGCGGAGGACTATTGCCGCTCGGCTGGACTGCCGATTCCCACGCGACTTCGCTTTGATCGCAGTGAACTGACGGCGGCGGTACGTGACCGCTTTTACACCACACGCGACACGAGCGTCGGTCCGATGGTGGAAGCGTACCAGTTGACCGTGTTCGACGATGATCTGCGTACCAAGTTGACGCAACACGTCGCGGACGCTCAAATCGATCAACGACTGACAGCTACTGGAATGGGCGCGGCCTGGGTACTGGCCTTAGTCGCGGCATGTCACGGGCTCTGCCGCTTCGCCGCGCGGAACGCGCCCGACCCGTTTTCTAAATTCAACGCGAAAGTGACATGAACGCTGATAACCAAATTGACTCGCTGCTCGTTCAACGGATTCAAGAAGGAGATGGAGCAGCCTGGCGCGATTTGATTGCTCGCTACGAAGGACGGTTGTTGGCGTTTGCAGAGAGTCGTTTGCGGAAACGCGATGCGAGCGAAGATGTCGTGCAGGAGTCGTTTATCGGCTTTCTCAATAGCCTGCCCAACTATGATGGCAAGCGGCCATTAGAAAGCTATTTGTTCACGATCTGCGCCCACAAGCTGACCGACTATCTGCGTCGTGAAGGTCGGCGTCCTGCGTTGTCCTTGGAAGGTTTATCGTCGAGCAGCGAGGGCACGTGGCAACTTCCTGGCAGCTCGCGTCCGGCCAGCAGCATCGCGCGCAGTGGAGAACGCCGACAACTTGAATCGCAAGCACTGATCGAGGCGCTGCGTGAGCAAATCGATTACTGGATACGTCGAGGTGACTGGAGCAAGCTAAAGTGTATGGAACTTCTTTTCGTCCGTGGCCGCGCCAATAAGGACGTGGCCGAGCTGCTGGAAATCACCGAGCAGCAAGTGGCGAACTTCAAGTTCGACTTTTTAGCACGCCTGCGAAATCACATCCGCAAGCAGGGGCTCTCGCACGACATTTTTCCGGAGCTGTATGAATGACCTCTACAATCGTGGATGCTCAAATGGTCCAAGACGAATATCGCCTTTCCGAGTTTGTGGAACGATCACGTGAGCGAGATCGCCATGATGGTGTCTTCGAACTGGAAAACGACCGCATGCTCGACGTCAACCTTGACGGGGATATGTGGATCAAGACCGGCTCGATGGTGGCCTACGTTGGCGACGTACGCTTCGAACGCGAAGGCATTCTGCAACACGGTATTGGTAAGCTGTTGAAGAAGGCGATGACGGGCGAGGGCACTCGCCTGACCAAGGCCACTGGCTCTGGTCACGTCTATCTGGCTGATTCCGGTAAGACGATTCAGATCTTGCGTCTCGAAAATGAAGCGATCTGCGTCAACGGCAACGACTTACTCGCTTTTGAACCGTCAATTGATTGGGACATCAACGTCATGAAGAAGCTCACGGCACTAGTTGCCGGCGGCTTGTTCAACGTGCGTTTGCAGGGATCGGGGATGGTTGCCATCGGCACCCATTTCGAACCGCTGACACTGGTGGTGACGCCCGACCAACCGGTTTACACTGATCCCAACGCCACAGTTGCCTGGTCCGGTTCATTAAGCCCTGAATTTCGGACCGATGTGTCGCTGAAGACATTTATGGGACGCGGCAGTGGAGAATCGATTCAGATGGCGTTCCGTGGCGAAGGCTTCGTCGTGGTGCAGCCGTACGAAGAACGACCGTTCCAAGCGGGACAACAATAGTTACTTACCGGTGCATTGTCTGAGCTTCGAGATGCGTCGTTGTAGTTCGCCGAAAGGCGTTAGCCGCGGTTCTAGCCGCTGCAAATCGACACGACGGCGTTGCGGTGAACCGGATTTCGAGCTTTGACGTTGCACTAGCGATCGTAGTGCGAGATTGGGAGACAGGACACCATGCCGCGCGAGTTCAGCCAAGCAGATCTTGAGGCCTACTTGGACGAGGCCTTGACGACAGCAGATATGGCCGAGATCGAAACTGTATTGCGGCATGACGCGGAACTGTTGAGCCGACTGCATGCGATTCATGGACGTCGCGACGCAGGAATCCACTCCCTCGGGGAAATCTGGCGCTCCCAACGCATTAGCTGTGTTGATCGCGAGACGCTCGGGAACTATCTACTGAATGTTCTCGAGCCTGATCATCACAGTTACGTCTCGTTCCATCTGGAACACATCGGTTGTCGATACTGCCTGGCGAATTTGGAGGATCTGAAATCGCGGCAGTCGGAACTGAGTCGCGCGGAGCAGCGTCAGCAGCGTTATTTTCAATCGAGCGCTGGGCTGCTGAAGAACGCGCGCTGACGTAGAAGCTGGCCGGGCTATAATCTAGCGATCGCCCGCGGAGGCGATTGCCCTGGCGTCAGAGGGCGATTCGTGAGGCGAAGCTGTGTTTCGCGCGACGCACTGTATGGCCCAGTGGATGGCCACGTCGATGGCCGAGTAGTCCTGCGCGATGTCCCGAGTTGAAGCCGCTGACGATAAGCTTGCTGCTCGCGAAACGCTGTGGCGCCGACATCAGGCGACCTGGACGCTCATCGGATTATTACTCGGTGCCTTGCTGGGGCTCGCGATCGGCGAACTCGCCGCGCCCCTCCGCTATGTGGGCGACGCCTTTGTCAATCTATTGCAGATGACCGTGCTGCCCTACGTCATCGTGGCACTCATGGCCAACTTTGGACGGTTGTCGGCGGTCGAGAGTCGGCGTCTGGTGTGGGTAGGCGGTTGCGTGTTGATACTGCTGTGGGCCATCGGGCTCTACACCGTATTTTTTATCCCGCATGCGTTTCCCGATTGGAAGTCCGGCTCGTTCTTCAGTTCCG
>JAGQPK010000797.1 GCA_020426755.1 Planctomycetales bacterium | reverse complement strand
TCTGTTCGGCAGTTGGCCGCAGTCCAAGCAAGTTCAAGTACGCGCGACGGATCAGTACGCCACGATCAGCGGGTGGTGATGGCGAGAGTTGGTGCTCGTTAAGCTTAGCGAGGATGAAGTGATCGATCCTTGTCAGTGGCCAATTGTCGGCCGCGCCGAGCTGCGGTAGGGGCACCTCAGCGACTGGCTGAAACGCCCACCATTGACGCCCGGAATCCAGATCAATTGTGCGGACTGTTTTTTGCGCGGTGGCCGTTGGCGATTCGCGCGGATCGGGAGCACCCATGGAGACCCACCGTTCGAGCGCGGCGATCTCGCTGTCACGGAGTCGGCCATCAGGCGGCATCTGTAGCCCGGGATTCTCCCAGCGAACTGCTTCGATCAGCAAGCTCGCCTCCGGATCTCGTCCGGAAATAACTTCGCCACTTGAACCACCAGCGGCAATTCCTGCACGGGAGTCGAGCAGTAGATTGCCTTCAAGATCTTCGGCGGCCGCCGAGTGGCACGAGTAGCAGCGTTCGACAAGCAGCGGGCGAATACTCGTCTCGAAGAACTCAGATTGCTCACGAGGGATGGGCTCCTCGTTGACCGCTGACGGAGAATCATCTGCGGCGGCCGTTTGGTAGACAGGGAGGACGACGGTTGTGACAAGAGCGAATATAACCAGCAAGCACGGTTTCATATTCGACGAGTATCCAGCAGTGATGCTGCGCTGCAGCAAGGGGACTTACCGGGCAAGTAGGCAGGCGGTAGATCAGTTGCCGAGGTGGGGGGACATGCCGACTCAGTCACGATAGCCAACTTCGGTCGAAATGGCAAGCAGCAGATGAGCGCCGGGAAGTTGGTCGTGTGAACGTCCAAATCGTGAGTTTTTTCGAGTAGTGCGATCCCGCAGCGATCGTTTTGCCTGTAAACACATCCTATCGCAAACGCGATACTTCAGTCGTTTGACGACGGCGCGCGTTGATTCTGGGAAAGCTACGGGACCCGTTGGGCGCTGGACAGTCGGCCCGAAAACGTACCGATTGTCTTCGTACAAAAGCGGCAGCTGCGCGGCCGCACTGCAGATGACGGCCGCCTCGCTTGCCTTCGAGCCGATAAGAATGGCTCACTCAGGACGCGTTTTCTCCTCGCGCGTCATGCTCTTGGGAAACTCGTACGGCTTGTGGATTTCTGTCATTCCGTTTTTGATGAAGCGACTCACGAGCTTGGCATGCTCTTGAGTTAGCTTGATGACAAACGGATCCTCGGACTGATAGGTGACTTTGATACCCTTGGGGGTCTCTTCGTATTCCAGTGAGTACTTGTCGGCGTTTTTGATCAGCTCGACGAAGACAGGGTGGAAAGTCATGGGCGGCAGCGGTTCGTCCTTTTGCACGCGATAGTCCATGTTGGGAACGTGTTCTTTGATTAACGCTGCAATCTGTTCATCATTGGACTCTGTCACAGCGACAGCACCATTCGGTAGCGACTTCACCGTTCGCTTGATCTTGTCGCGAGCGGCGAACATGGCGTGGATCGTCGACATGTCACCTCGCATGTCACCCATGCCTGCCATTCCCGGATGCTCATGATCCTCATCGCCAGTGTGACCTTCTGCGTCATCAGTTCCATTGACCGGCGCAATGGCGATAAGCTCATTGGCGGTCAGCGTCCCGTCTTGGTCCTTGTCCAGCGTCAGCAATGCCGCTTCCGCGTGCTTGATTTCGCTAGGCGAGAGTTCGCCGTTGCCGTCCGTGTCTAAGGCCTTCATCAAGGCAGCGCCTGCTCCCGCTTGGCCGCCACCCATCTGCCGGCCCATGCGCATTCCCATTCCCATGCCGCGTCCCATCCCCATGCCTCGGCCAGGGCCATTGCCGCCCATACCTCGGCCAGGGCCAAAACCGCGCTGGGCGAAAGTTTTATTCGGGGGCACGAGTAGAGCAGCCATCGCCACGACGATAATTAGTTGAGGGAATCGCATGTTAGATCCTATGAGCGCTCGTTAAGGCCATCGACCGTTCTTGGGCATGGTAACGATTATGGAGTATCATCCAGGATAGCAACTGGCGGGCAAGTTAGCGATCGCGTGACGGCCAATACCGCGCCGAAAGAGGCGGTCTTATCGTCGCAGCGGCGAGCAAATTCTGACGTCGATTTACCAACGGAGAGTAGGATCGACTCGACAACTGCTAGATCGACGAACGATGCGAAAGTGGGTTTCTGATTCACCGCTCGCCAGTTACTCGAGCAAAGACTGACATTTCATTCACATCAGAGATCGGCGGAAGCTTCTCGCCAGCAACAGCATTGGCAAGCAGCCGATCGAGATTCCGGTCGGCTCCGGCACTAGCAGGATACGCGCATCCGTTGCGCGTGCGAAATTCCAGCGGAAGGGATTGCCGTCGACTAACTTGCCGTCGAGCGTTCCTGCCAAGTCAGGGACCTCACCAAGTGGATAGTTGAAGTCGGAACCATGCACAATGATCGTGCTGCGATCCTCCGCACTAAGGTGAATTAAGTCGTCATCTATCCCAACGCGATTAACCAACGCCTTGAAGCTGCCGGCAATAAGTTCAATTGTTGAGTCATCAGCAGCATGCACCAGATGTGCCGTCTGCTCCGCTCCCAATGCGTTAAGCGAATAGCTGCCGCCGTCGAGCAAGATATGCGACGCTCCATGGGTGCTGGCAATTGCTATGAATGGATGTACGTCAATGAGCAGTAAGCTCGAGTTATACACGCCGTCGCGGACTTCGATTTCCGCAGTGCCGTTTGCCGAGAAAACCGTCGAACTGCTGTAGTCACTAATGGCCATGCCATCGATTGCGATCCGGCTCGACTCGACGAGTACCCTGGCTGAGTCTCTCGCGCTGATCGCATTCGCACCGCCACATAGCCAGAACCCCGTCGCTTCACTGTCGCGGAGTACGAGTTGCGAACCGTTCGAAGTCGAGAACAATGAGCCACCGCAATCCGTGCCATTCTTAAACACGACGCCGTCAAACTCAGCTCGAGACTCGCCGGATCCGACCAGGAAACCACTGCTCCAATTGTCGTCGAAATTGGTT
>JAGQPK010000796.1 GCA_020426755.1 Planctomycetales bacterium | reverse complement strand
TAGCGGCCGACCGGAACTAGATGGACGGGTGCGGCGGCATCCCCCGCGAACGCTCCCTTCACCGCCAGCAAACAGCACATGGCACTGGCACATGGAATGAGCGAACGCAACACACGATGCAGGGTTGTAGACATAGTCTGGCAATGACCCAAAATGTGCCGAGAAAGCGGTAAAACGCGTTTTGTCGCGTCGCCAGGAAGTGGCGCTGAGAGTCTCGGTACGCACGTCGCTTTCACTGGCAAGCGGGGAATTATGTATTCCAGTTGTTAAGAAATTGTGAACGGTGTTGGCAGATTTTTCGAATTTCCGGCGACGTGCGTTTTGGCCAGATTCCCGTCCTTGCTGCGCGTGGCAAATATGCAGCATGACACTTTTCGCAACCACCCGTCGCGAGCTGACAACCGCTTAGGTAGTGCTTCGCTGGTTCGACGTAGCGCAGCTGGTATTTCGAGCCAGTGCCACAAGGTTGTCAGCATGATTCTTGCTAGTCAACTCGCCGCTCGCCGGCGGAGATGTGCTACCTATCTGGAAAGCGGCAACGGCCCAAAGGTCGGTACACCCGAGTCAAAACGAGGCGCAGAACGATGAGTGTAGACACGGCAATTTTCGTAGTTCCAGCAATTTGGTCTGACAGCAGTCTCGGTCGCTGCCTGAAGTATTGCGGGCTATTGGTCTTGAGCTGTCTCTTGTTGACCGGCTGTGCGAATGACGGCAGCCAACAAGTGTATATCGACAACGGCAGCGACGACACCCTGGAGGTCGAGATCGACAACGTCAAGGTGGCAGTGGTGCCTGCTGGTGAAGTGCAGTGGATTCGGATAGCACCAGGCGACCATCGTATCTACGCCGCCGCCGGTGGACGAACTCTCTTCTCCGACGTGAAGACGATCGAGGACTCGCGCCAGTCTAAGAACTTCGGACCGATCATCTTTAATCCGGACGGCAACAACCGTTACTCCACTTGTCGAATTGAATACGGCGAGAGTGCTGTGATGGATTTCGTCCGCGAAAGTGTTAGTGGTGCCGAACGCAGGCAGGCGGAAGAAGAGTCCGGCAAGAAGCTCTCGGACGAGGCCTTTGCGATTCAAACGATGTTGAAGCAATTCGAACCGTTGCCCGAGGGCAAATGGGTCAAAGCGCCTTTGATGTTCCGCGTGTTGGTTGCTCCGCCGGAAGTCGTCCGAACGCGCATGGGTAGCTCCTCACGCAAATGTTTGACACGCATCTCCAAAGGCCAATACGAGCTGCTTATCCACATGCGCGACAAAGCTGACCCCGGTGACGACGATGTGATTGTGTTGGGTGGCGTTTGCAGTACCATCGCCGACGACGCCTTCCTCTTGCCGGACGTCGTTCGTCGGGCGACGGTCGAGGGCAGCGGCGCAACCCCCGGCAACGAATCGTCACGCACTCAGTACGCTTCGAGCGACGATGAGTCAGCTTGGGACGACGAGGTTGAGGAGAACGACGGTGATGGCGATGACTGGGGTGATGGCGAAGACGAAGTGGAAGAGGGTGAAGATGAGGATTGGTAGTCGTCGCATTGGCAATTCTGCACATCACCGAACTACCAGGTTTTCGTAGCTTAACCAAGATTCGTTGCGGCGTACCTAAAGCGTTGCTATCGTCCACGTGCATGCAACGTAGTGCCTGCGGAATGGAGTGCAGAGAATCCACGGTTTGTGAAGATCGGTCTTGTCACGTTGGGCCAAAATCGTTCTTTATATAGCTACCGAGTATTCTCAATCGACTGACGACAGACTGGCAGGGAGGCGCCTCATGAAATCATCGAAACCGACGTCGCAACGACTGCAATGGTCGATATCCGCGACTGTTTCTTTCGTGTTGATGTCGGCCGCCAATGTCTGTGTGTCGGCGGCCACGATTACACCAATCGAATTCGGTTCGTATCAGCAGATCACACCGCAGCGAGCGGTGGTGCGACAGAACGGGAACGAGTCGCTGGCGCCGGCGGTGCTGTACAATGGCGCCGGGTTGAATCACAAGAATCCTTTATTGGCTGCTCATTCGGCCGATCCTGCTGCGGCTTGGCAATTTCAATTGGACGGCAGTGACTACCCTGTGTCAGTCGAGTTCGATCTGGGTGGCGAATTCCTCCTGAACGAGATGTGGTTGTGGCAGTTGCCGGAAGAGTTATTTCCCGGCCAAGCGGTGTCTGAGTTCGACATTGTCATGCGTGGCGGTGACGGCGAAGAACTCGGCGTGTTGGACCGCGGCGAAGGTCGTCTCAAGAGTGCTGGGCTATTGCCGGTGCCGCGCTTCAATGCGTTTGGCGAGTGTGTATTCTTGCCCATCCCGGATTGCGTCCGTTATGTGGAGCTGCGAATCTATAGCAATATGGGTGCGGTCGATACGTTGGGATTGGAAGAAGTCTCGTTCTTCGGTCGCGCCAAGATTCCCACGGTGCCAGAACCTGCGACGGTCGGCATGCTAATGCTGGGCGGCTTAGCCGTGATCGCTCAGGTTCGTAAAGGTCATCGATAAACTGCTGTCCGTTGGTGGGGCGCCGACGGCTGAGGAGCTGTCATGAAGGGGCCTTACGAACGCTTGAAATATGACTTGCGGCGCGTCTGGGAATGTCCTGTCTGCCATCATCGCGACCGCACGGATGGATCGGCGACCTCTTGTCTTTGCCGGTGTCAAAAGAAGTTGGCGCCCGGGGCTGCAACTTGGATGCGGCTGGTCGACGACGGGGTCCGTTGCGTCGATGCTGGGGCGGCAATCGCTGCTGTCGATTCAACCCACAAACAAGCTGACCTTCCGGCAACCGATGATGGGGTGGACCCACTTCCGTGACCCGGCCGAGCGGTGGCTCGCTCGTCCATTTAGGACGCGACTGTCTCGAAAACTCGTCCGCCTGGCACGCCAGCAGTGGACTCCGCAAGCAGGTTTTGTCATGATGAGGTGGGGACGATGCGCGGGGATGCTCCGCGCGGCTTGAGGCGGGCCAAACGCGTTAGGGCAGTGGAACATGCCGCGCGTCAGGGAAACAGAAGCGGAGGTATACACTCGATGATAAAAGCGATAGTGAATC
>JAGQPK010000795.1 GCA_020426755.1 Planctomycetales bacterium | reverse complement strand
CCCTCCCGGTATTGCGCCGCGTGATCTGGTGGCCAGCGACGGGAGGGGGAACTACGCGTTTTTTCTATCCGGAAATCTAAACTGAGTGCCATTGGGAGCCGCGATTCTCACTGCAGATGGATGCTCCGCGCCCGGTCAAACCGACGCTAACGCGTGGCGGCGAACTGTACGCATCGCCGCGAGCTGTACGCACTGCGGCGACATTCCACGACGAGGCATTCTGCCCCAGTTCCACCACCATGGGATTCGTCCAAGTTACACGCAATTTGTAGAATAGGACGACCGGCACCCGCCCATCGATGCGTGCTAGCATCTCCAAACCCGCGCAGAAGACTCGATTTTTGACGTAGCAAACCAATTGGCACGCCGCCTGCACTAGGGCTTTCGCGGAAGACAAACATGCCCGGGCCAAATCGAGTATGGCGCGGGTTCGATGGGGCCACCCCGTGGAGTTCACGTCGGTCGCCCCTTTGAGTGGGAACGGAGCCTACAATTCGACCAATGCTCGATTCTTCTCGGAAACAAAGTCAGTCTATTTGTGAGGATACAGAGATGAAATTCACGGGGTTAAAGCGAGGCTGGCTGTCCGGCGCGGCAGCCGTCGCAGTATTAGCAGCAGGTTTGGCGACGACTCAGTACGGCGCCAGCTCGATATGGGCGGAATCCCCCGCCAAGCCAATCGTTTACCAGACTAAATCGGCGCCACCGGTCAGCAGCGAAGAAGCCGACCGAGCTGTCGCTAGTGCCAAGGACCTGTCCACTGCTTTTCGGGTAGCCTCCGAACGCGTGCTGCCGTCCTTGGTTACGATCGAAACTCGTGGCAAAGCGAGTGCTGATGAGTCGGCGAATCGATCACGATCACCGCGATCACGTCGATCGAATCCGTTCGGTGGCGGGCGAAATCCATTGGAAGGCACGCCGTTCGAGGACATGTTCCCCGACGGTGGCAATGGCTTTCACTTCGAAATGCCAGACACGCCCCCTCATCAACAACAGGGAATGGGCTCCGGTGTCGTCATCGACAAGTCGGGGTTGATTCTGACCAACAATCACGTTGTTGCTGGTGGCAAGAATGTCGACGTCCTCGTACGTCTATCGGACGGACGTGAGTTCAAGGCGGCTGATGTTTGGACTGACCCCAAGACCGATATCGCAATTGTCAAAATCGCTGACGCGGACGACTTGACTGCTGCCGTATTGGCAGACAGTGACGAGGTATCCGTGGGTGACTGGGTCTTGGCCTTGGGTCAACCCTTCGGCCTTGAAAGCACCGTGACGGCCGGCATCATCAGCGCCAAACAGCGCGGCATTGGCATCAACATGCGAGAGAACTACTTGCAAACCGACGCCGCCATCAATCCAGGTAACAGCGGTGGCCCGTTGGTGAATCTTGACGGACAAGTCATCGGTATCAACACCGCGATTTCATCGCGTGGCGGTGGCAACGACGGAGTCGGCTTTGCCATTCCGGTCAACGTCGCGAAATGGGTCGCGGATCAGTTGGCGGACGGCGGAACGGTCAAGCGCGCTTATCTGGGTGTCAGCATCAAGAACGTAAACGCCGAAGATGCTCGTAAGTTAAAGGTAAAGCCGCGGGAAGGCGTGCAAGTCGGTGAAGTGTTCGCGGACACTCCTGCTGCCAAGGCCGGACTGCAAGTAGGCGACGTGATCGTCAACTTCGCCGGCGTCTCGGTGCACAGCCCGAACGAACTGCAACTGATCGTCGAACAGTCCCAGGTTGGCAAGCCACATCAACTCGCCATCATCCGTGAAGGTGAACCGATGATGTTGACGTTTGTCCCGGAAGAGCAACCGACGGACTTCGATCAACAAGTCGCACGTTCGCGTGGTCCGGGCGGTGCCGAGAGCAGTGATGTGTTAGGTTCAGTCGGAATCGAGATTAGTGCACTGACCGACGAAGTGGCTCAACAACTTGGCCTGAAGGACGTCAAGGGCGTGTTGATCACCAGCGTCGAACGTGGCAGTGCGGCCGACGAAGCCGGTTTGGAAGCGGGAATGGTGATCACTCAGATCAACCGCAAGTCCGTAGCCGACATCGGCGATGTCAAGAACCTGATGAAGGACCGGGATGCCGACCAGGCCCTGTTGTTGCTGGTCCGCACTGAGGATGGATCTCGCTTCGTCGCGATCAATCCGTAACGAACCTGGATGTACAATCTGTCGAACTCGACACGACAGCTACATCCAGACCTGATGCGAGAAACTCAACCGGCTGGTGCGAAGCGATCTTCCATCAGCCGGTTAGCGTTAAATTGAGGCGTATGCGTCGCGATGAGACTTACTGCGAAAATCTTGCTGGTGCTGTTGATGGCCATGGCACTTATTACGGGTGCCGCGTGTGTCTTTTCAGTCAAAACGGCCTACATCGAGTTCGAACAGCAACAACAGCAGATCGCTCGACAACTGGGCGACCAACTCAACCAGCGTTTGGCGCACGCCTATGAAGTGGACGGCATGCGGGGCGTGGCAAATGTCCTGAAAGAAGTCTCGCCGGAACAACGCGCGGACGTCGAGATGAAATGGGTTTTGTTCGAAAATCCCAATTCGCCACAGGCTGGTTCACCCGGCGCTTTGACTCGTCTGTCCCAAATCCGTGTCGGAAAAGTTGTTTCACTCATCAAGGAAGACAGTTACGGACATCGCCAGCTACGAACTTACTTCCCAGTCGAACTGGCGAATGCGAAACTTGGCGGGTTGGAAATCTCCGGTTCGCTCCAGCCTGTCGAACGGGAGACGCGGCGGTTGATTCGTTCTGCATTGGTAACGATCGGCGGACTGGCGATTGCGAGCATCGGTGTTGTCTACGTCATTGGCGTCCGCTGGGTCGGACGACCGCTCGATGCACTCATCGCGAAAACCCAGCGAATCGGCCGCGGCGACTTTTCGACACCGCTGCATCTACGAGGCAAAGGTGAGTTTGCGCAATTGGCGGGCGCGCTCAACGAGATGTGTGAAAAGCTGACGGCACAACAAAGTCAACTCACGAATGAGACAACCGAACGACTGGCAACGCTCGCCCAACTCCGCCATGCTG
>JAGQPK010000794.1 GCA_020426755.1 Planctomycetales bacterium | reverse complement strand
ACAAAGTACAAGAACCCGTCTTCGTCCGCTCGCACCAGATCGCCCGAATAGCAAACACGCGGTGGGTGCACGACGCCTGGCAAAGGAAATGGGTGTGGCCGCAACACCCGATCGGTCAACTCAGGCTGTCCCCAATAACCCGCCGAAACGGTCGGGCCGTGATGCACGAGTTCTCCAACTTCGCCCGGCAGACAAAGCTGACCTTGCTCGTTGATCACCAGGATCTCGGTATCGGGGATTGCTTTGCCGATCGACGTGGGACGGCGGTCTAACTCGTCCGGCGGCAGATAGGTTGACCGAAAAGCTTCCGTCAGTCCATACATCAAGAAAATGCGACTCTGAGTGAGCGTGCGGCGCAAGATCGCCAGTGTGCTCTGCGGCATCGCTCCACCCGTATTCGTAATGTACCGCAACGCCGGAAATTGGCTTTCCTGAAACACCTTGCTCTGGGTCAGCAGATTCCAAAACGTAGGCACTCCGGCGAGGCCCGTGATCCGCTCGTCCTGCAACGCTCGCACAATCTGCTTCGCCAACACAAACGAGAAGATAACGATCGAGCCACCTTGTTGCACAGCGGTGGTCAATTGATTGAGTCCTGCATCGAACGAAAACGGAAGTGCTGCCAACAAGCGGTCACTCGCAGTGATCCCCAGGTAATCGCTGACAATCGAAGCGCCTGCGGTGAGGTTCGCGTGCGTCAGCATCACGCCTTTAGGCCGACCGGTCGAGCCAGATGTGTACAAAATGGCTGCCAAGTCGCATTCGGTGCCGCCTAATTGCCATGTTCCGCGGAGTGAGGCGAGTGAGGAGTTTGCTGAGCCAATCGCTACCACGTCAGCCCAGCTGGCGATGTGTGGTGCACCGTCGGACTCCGGTGAGCTGTCATCCGTCAATATTACTCGCGATATCCCCGCCTCAACTAGCGACTGGTATGCGGTTCCCCAGCTACGTCGATTCGTGATCAGAGTGCGTATGCCAGCATCCCGCACGATGTGTTCGACTTGGCGTGGGAAGAGCGAATCGTGAATGGGCACGGCGATCGCCCGCGCCGCAGAACAACTGAAAATACCCAGTGCCTGCTCAACGGATGCAGGCAGCCAAATGCCGATTCGCTCGTCGCGCTGAACCCCCAGTTCCCGCAGGCCGCCGGCCAGTTGCGTCACCTCCGCCCAGGCCTCCGCATACGTTAACCGCCGTCCCTTGCTGGCGATCGCCTCGCTGTCCGGCGACCGATCGGCACTGTGGCGCAAGAGATGGTGAAGCAGAAAGTCCATGGCTGGTTACCAAATCCATCGGTTGGAGACACGCCAATACTCGGTCGCCATCCCGTCATGCATAGCGAGAGCTATTTGGATGAGGGCGAGCACCCCGTTTGGCGTCGAACGAAGGCGGCCAGCGCGGCAATCGATTCAAAGTCCTCCGCCTCCAGCTCATCGTCTGCAATCGTGATCACAAATTGCTCTTCGAGAAACGCGACGACGTCCAAGACCCCAATGGAATCGATGATGCCACGATCCAATAGCGAATCGGTATCCGAGATCGACTGTTCCCGCGCGACCGGATAGTGCTCCAGGATGTAGTCGCGGATGGTTTTCAGGACAGGGTCGGAACTATGATTCATCGAGCTGATAACGCAGCGGTCTAGAGTTACACGCGGGGTCCATTCGCTAACAGGATACCAGAGACGGCTGTTCAGCAAAATAGTGCGTCGGGCTCGCCGATAGCTGAGCTGCTAGTTCGCCAAAAGGCGCCAGCCGCGGTTCCTTTGGAATGCGACAGTCTTTGGAGTGCGGCCGCGCAGCTACCGCTTTTCGACGCGGTCAAACGATACGGGGCGCACTCGGCGATGCGGTGCTGCGCATCGCGTCGCATGACGTTGGCGATTTGCTCGGCCCGCGCTTGCTGTCGAACGGCCGGATTCCGACGTTCGTCTGGCACCAACGCACGTGAAAAGCGATAGCTGCGCGATCGCACTCCAAAAGTAGTGCGGGCCGCGCACGCCAAAATTGATCATCTCGCCGTCCAGCCGCCGTCGACCGTCAGCATGCTGCCGGTGACAAAACTCGCTGCGTCACTGGCCAGGAAGATCGCGGCGCCCTGGATTTCCTCCATTTTGCCCCAACGGTTTAGCGCGACCGCGCCGACAATGAACTGCTTCGCTTCGTCCGACTCTGCGATCGGTTCGTTCATTGGCGTAAGAAAAGGGCCAGGACAGATCGCGTTGCAGAGGATGTTGTACGGCGCGAGTTCCAGCGCCAGTGCCCTTGTCATTTGCACCACGGCACCTTTGCTGGACGTATACGGAGTGCGGTTCTGTAACCCGACGATGCCGAGCGTCGAGGCCAGGTTGATGATCCGGCCCCGCCCGGCTCGCTTCATTTGTGGCACGACCGCGCGGCTGCATAGCCAGACGCCGTCGACATTGATCTGTTGCACCTGACGAAACTGTTCGTAGGTCAGTTCGTCAATTGGGCCACGAATGTTGATGCCAGCGTTGTTGATCAGAATGTCGACTCCACCCAGATCACGTTCGACTTGAGCGACCATTGATTCGACTTGATCTGGTTCACTCACATCCGCGGCGACGCCGATCGCGCGCACCTGCCGAGCGGCTGCGATCTGGCCGGCGACTTCCGTGGCTTCATCGGCATGTCGACTGACAATCGCCACGTCAGCGCCGGCGGATGCCAAGCCGTCTGCCATGGCGAAGCCCAGGCCTTTGCTGCCGCCTGTGACGATGGCACGTCTGCCGGCTAAACGAAACTGATCAATGCCGGGAAGCATGTGTACGTCCTCTTCATTCTGTGGATTGGCTCGCGTGGTTGTGCGATTACTTGCCCGCGCGGGAAACTCGCTTGCGCAGGCCTTGCACCGCCGCGCCCAGTTGCTTCATGCGTTCCGCGAACTCAGCGATCGACTTCGTTCCCTCCGCTTTGACATAGTCCAACACAATGGCTTCGGCATTGACGAATTCCTGCGCGATATCAGCCACCTCGTGGGCAATGTCGATTGGAATGCGCGTCACGCCGTTCGCATCGCCGTGCAGCAAGTCGTTGGTGT
>JAGQPK010000793.1 GCA_020426755.1 Planctomycetales bacterium | reverse complement strand
CCGCCCTTAACAGGACCAAATTCAAATCTCTCCTGGACCATGTGATTCAACTCGCTGCGTGAGGCCCTAAAGTGCAGCCTGACACAAATCTCGGTGCAAACTCATTCGTGTCCTCTAAACTAGCAACGATGCAATAAGTCAATGCGGCGATGCGAAACCGTCGCGATGTCGTGCAATGTGCGAAATGCGTGCCGACGAAGAACCGAACGGTCAATGTCTGGGGCGAAACGAGCTGTTCCCAGAACGTACTCGAGGGGCACGCGCCAAAACTAACAGCTGCCAAAATACGATCGCCGTGCAGTTCCGCGCTGTATCTGCCCAGCATAGTGAAGCTCGAGACATTTTCCATAGCGCTGCGTCGGAGTTGCCACGATAATCAAGGCATGCGGCGATTCGTCGTCGGTTGACCGTGCCAAAATGGCGCAAACACGCAGCGATCATTGTTGTTGTTGCGCGAAACCGCTCACCCCCGGGCGGGTGTTGGTTGCTCATTATTATGCAGCCTTGCCAAGATTGCGAATACTTACTGCTGTGAATTCAAGCGATTTGCGCAGCAGATAGAAGTTACGAAGTGTGAACCTTCGGCAAGGCCTTGGCCGCGTGGGCCGGGATCATCGGCAAACGACGAACTAAGCAGTTCGTCCTCCGCTTGCACGTGATATCTGGTGCACAACGCGTGTTGTTCGGGACGAGAACGTGCGCGTGTTCGCTGGGCGCTGAAGGTCGGTTGTTCGCGGCATCCGACCAGCAGAAAACGCGCTAGCCAGTGGTCGCACTCCAAATCCACTCTTTTTGACGATCCTGCCTGACCGAGCCGCCTACCGTGAAGCGAACGCACGAATCATAATCGATGGAGGCGAATACGTCCGGCATCGAATTCGCTAGGTTAAATGCACGACGGGCACAAGGGTGCCACGTTCGAAGTCGTGCCCAGATTGTGTGGAAGCGAGGCGCAGCGAGTGAACGCTGTTGATTTGTGCGTTTTCTTAACGTTCTACAGTTTCGTGGTGACTTTTGCCGCTGCACGGATGTGTGTCCGACGCCGCTCCTTGGGCGCGCTGTTGGTGTTGGCTTTCGCTGCGGCGGCCACGTTTATTTCGACCGTGGTGGGGTACTATCTCGATCCGGAGCGGACCTACCCGGCGCTGTTGCGTTTTATGATTTCCGAGCACGATTTCAGTGCAGCCGTTGCGGCGTTGTTGGGAATCGGTGCCGCGGGGGCGTGGCTGGTGATGGTACCCGCAGCGACGTGTGACGCGTCGCCAGAAGACTCTGCATTCCGCCAGGTTGGCACCACCGGTATCCTATCCGCCTCCATCATCGGCGTGGTCGTCGGTAGTCTGTTGTTTCTGTGGAAGGACTTGCGCGGAGAACAGCGCGATCCGATCGTCCGCATTCACGCGCCGGAATTCGTAATTGAGAAAGCCGCAGACTTGGAATTCTTGCCTGTGCGAATCGCAGTCTCGGACCAGGGACGCATTTTCGTCAGCTACACCTACTTCGAAAACTGGGGCGACGTGGGGGGGGCAATAGTTGAGCTAACTCCGAACGAGCACAGCGCGCAGTATCACACGCGCGTCGTCGCTGATTCGCCTCTGCTGATGCGTTGCTACGGGTTGGCGACGCGCGACAATGATCTTTTCGTTTCGCGAACCGGAATTGCAGCGCACGCTCAAGACGGCAAAATCACCTACGACATGGCTGGTGCAGTGACACGCCTACGTGATCTCGATGGAGACGGCTATTTTGAGTACGCGGACGACGTCGTGCCTTCGATACCCGGGTCGCGCGGTCCAGACACGATGCATCAGAACAATGGGATCGTGTTCGCGCCCGATGGAAGTCTCTTCGTAACGACGGCCAGCGCCGACGATCGAGCGCTTGATGCTCACGATTGGTCCGGCGCCATATTGCGGTGTAGTTCCGATTTCACCAAGGTGGATGTTTTCGCGCGCGGGTTCCGCAACCCATTCAGTTTGGAGATCGGGCCGGAAGGAGAATTGTTTGCGACGGACAATGATGTCGATGAGAACCCGGGTGATGAGCTGAACCATGTTGTTCAAGATGCGCACTACGGGCATCCGTTCGTGATTCCCAACGAGCGGTCCATTATTCCAGCGGGTTTCACCGAACCGATCTTGATCGGGGAGGCCGAGTCGAATTACCTGGGCATGGCCTACGCGACGGCGGAGGCGTTACCAGAGAAGTACCGCAACTGCTTGTATGTCACCGACTTCATGCAGAACCGGATCTGGCGACTGCGACTTGAGCGTTCCGGAGATACATTCAAAGTGACGGAGATGGAACCGTTTGCGACACTCTCAACCCCCGTCGACATCGCGGTGGGCCCCGACGGCGACTTTTTTTGCATTTCGCGCCGGACGGAAAATGTCTACCGCATCCGTCTTAAACAGCAAGGGGGTGCGAAATGAGCGGGCTACGCCAACAGAAGAGCTGGGCCGCGTGGCTGCTGCCCGTGATGCTGCCACTGATCTGCTTCGGGGCGGCAGCGGCCATCATGTCGATTCCTCCGGATACGCAGGGCGTCGATATTGTTGCAGGACGCGATCTATTTCGCGCCAACTGCGGCGCCTGTCACTTTGCCAAGATGGGGTTCCCTGCGCACCACGGTCCCAATCTCCATGAGATCGGGCGAACCGGTGCGCACCGCCGACCTGACATGACTGCGCCCGAGTATATTCTGGAGTCGATCTTGGATCCGGCGGCTTTCGTGGCGCCCGGCAGTCGCCCCGGTATGCCACTGAACGTCGCCACGCAACTGACTCCCGAGGAAGTGCGTAACATCGTGGGGTTTCTAGCTAGCCGAGATGCCCGCCCCGATTACGCTCATATTCGACAGCTCGAAATTCCCGATCGGCGCACGGATGAAAACGAATCAATCCATGTGGGACGCGAACAAATGGATGTGGCGTGGCGCGTGCTGACAGAAAAGGGGCAATGCCTGGAATGCCATACTCTTTATGCGACGCCCAATGATCGAATCATGGCACCGGCCCTGTTCAGTGCTGGTCTCACCGACCGTCAGTATGTGCGAGATTCCA
>JAGQPK010000792.1 GCA_020426755.1 Planctomycetales bacterium | reverse complement strand
CTTCGGCCATACCGTATCGACCTAAGGACGCGGCACGCCGGCGGCAGAAATCGCGAACATGCGAGAATCTCGCGCATGCGAAAGCGCTTTTTCAACGCCCCGATGATAACCCGAGTCAGGCGAACGCTCAAGGCAGGGCGTGGTGCCGAGGCATTGCGCGACAAAGAGCCACGAGTCGCAATTCCCCTCGCCTCGACAAAGTGCTATTCGGTTTGGCTTCCGGGGCAACGCCCCAGCAGATTGCCTAGCCCAGTACTTCGCCTCGACAAAGTGCTATTCGGTTTGGCTTCCGGGGCAACGCCCCAGCAGATTGCCTAGCCCAGTCCGCAGGGCTGGGACCCGTCGCGAAGCAGTCCGAAAGGGCCAACGGCCCGACAGATTGCCTCCAGCGAAGCGTCGGTAGATTTCTTCGCACTCAGCGCGTAAAGTGTGACGTTCACGCAGTTTTTCACGGATGAGGAAGCGAGCTATGACGATCGATTACCCGTTGCGATTTTCGCCCATCTATCGGCGTTATTTGTGGGGCGGGCGCCGTCTGGCCACGGCCTTGGGCAAGTCGCTCGGGGAAGGCACGGACTACGCCGAAAGCTGGGAGATCGTCGACCATGGCGACGACCAGAGCTGCGTCACCGATGGACCGCTGGCTGGACGAACGTTGCACGACCTGTTGGTTGCGGATCCCAAGGCGCTGTTGGGGGCGGGCGCGATGTCCAATCGGTTTCCGCTGCTCTTCAAGTTCTTGGACTGCAACCGGAAGCTGTCGGTTCAGGTCCACCCTAACGACGAGCAGGCCAGTCGCTTGACGCCACCGGATCTCGGCAAGACCGAGGCCTGGGTCATTGTCGACGCCGAACCGGGCAGCAAGGTGTATGCCGGGCTCAAACGGGGCTTCGATCGTGACGCGCTGGCGCGCGAGGTGGCGCGGGGCACGACTGAGTTGTGTTTGCATTCGATCGAAGTCCAGGCCGGTGACTGCATCTTTATCCCGGCCGGCACGGTTCACGCCTTGGGCGATGGCTTGCTGGTAGCTGAAATTCAGCAATCGAGTGACACCACATTCCGATTGTTCGATTGGAATCGCGTCGATGCTTCCGGTCAGAGCCGTCCGCTGCATGTGAGCGAATCGCTGGAGACGATTGACTACACGCGCGGCCCAATCGCCGTTCAGCAACCGAAACCCACGGCTCAGGCTGGCCGTGAGCGGTTGGTGGAGTGCGACAAGTTCGTGCTCGATCGGTGGACGTTGCCGGCCGACGGTCGTGTTGCCGAGCCAACCGGTGGTAGTTTTCGATTGTTGGCTGTATTGAGTGGCATTTTGCGGATCGATGGCGATCCCGCAAACGAACCGTTGCGACGTGGTGAAGTGGCCTTGGTGCCGGCCGGGATGCCTGAGCTACGCTGCTGTGCCGATGAAGCAACGCAAATGCTCGATATCACGCTGCCGGTCGAATGATCGGACAGATCGCCGTTTCAGAAAGGCCAACGGGTATCCCGAAAGCCCCGCTGACGGACCGGATCGGCCAGCGGCTTCTGAAATTCGCGGGGGCGACCACCGACGATTTCGGGTGCCGCATTGTTGTCAGCGTAGGGATCAAACGTGTTGGCTCGTTGCTGTTGCTGAGCCATTGTCCCTGGATTGGACCAGTCGGGCATACTGACTCCGCCATTGGGTGCCACGCCATACGCTGACGCGCCAGGCGCGGTTGCTCCGCCAGGAGGTGGTAGCGCGGGAACGCTGGGCAGAGCGGCGCCGGGTGTCGCTTGGGGCGGAGGCAACGTGGGGGCCGCGCCAGGAGCCGGTGTACCCCAAGGTGCGCCGGGGTAGGGCGTTCCGTAGGGCGTTCCATATGGAGCGGCGTACGGCGACCGGGTGCAGCCGCTGCTCGCAAGCAGGATTGCCGTCGACAGTAGCAAAGATTGAGGCAATCGCGTTTGGCGCGTGATCATGTCAGGTTCCCGTGCAAATAGGTCGAAGCACTGCGCGAACGATAGCGAGATTAAGGCGATGGGCCTAGAGCGGAATTGGCGGGGGAATATCGCTGCTAGGCTTGCGTGGCTATCATGGATGGTTTAATCCGCAGCTCGACAAGGCCAGAGGGCGGCCTGGAATGGGTGATGATCGTGAACGCTCGACGCGCTTCCAAACCACAACCAAAATCGTCACGACGTTCCGCGACCGTACGTCCCGGCAACACACGTTCCGGTTCGAAACCGCGAGGCGGCAAGCCAAAGGCTGGCGGTCCGCCTGCCGTGGCTGAGAATCCGCGGTTGCAGAAGGTCCTGGCCATGTGTGGCTACGGCAGCCGTCGACAGTGTGAAGAGCTAATCACGGATGGTCGTGTGGAAATCGATCGGACGGTCGTCACGGAGCTTGGTGTTCGAGTCGATCCCGAGACTCAACAGGTGCGGGTCGACGGCGTCACTTTGAAGATGCCGCGCTTCAAATACTTTTTGCTGCACAAGCCTGTCAACGTGATCTCGACCGCCCGCGACCCCTGGGCGCGCACGCGCGTCATTGATCTGGTCGCTGATGCCGACCGGCTGTTCACCGTCGGACGTTTGGATAAGTCCAGCTCCGGCTTGATTCTCGTCACGAACGACGGAGACCTCGCCCACCAACTGACGCATCCATCCTTCGAGGTTGAAAAGACGTATCACGTCGTCGTCGCGGGTAACCCGACTCGCGAAACTCTAAAGCAACTGCGGGACGGTGTCTACCTGGCGGAGGGCAAGGCGAGCGTCGAGCGGATTACGGTGCGGAAGGCGCATCCGAATTCGGCCGAACTTGAGATCGTGCTATCCGAGGGCCGGAACCGCGAAATTCGTCGCTTGCTGGCACGTTTTGGCCATAAAGTGCAGCGGCTGAAGCGGCTAGCGCTCGGTCCCATTCGACTCGGCGAATTGCCTGTGGGGGCCTATCGCGAGTTGACGCGGCAGGAGATTGCGGCCCTCCGCCGCGTCGCAAGTGGTGCACCCACGTCGTCCACGAAACGCAAGCCGAGTCGCAAGTCGGCTCGACCGTCGGCCACCGGAGAGCGTAAACCGACGGATCGCAAGTCGGTTG
>JAGQPK010000791.1 GCA_020426755.1 Planctomycetales bacterium | reverse complement strand
TTGCTCAACGTGATCTTGCATGAGATGGGCCACGTAATCGGCATTGGTACCATTTGGTCGTACAAGGGAGTTCTCACTGGCGCGGGCACCAGCGATCCGCGATACACGGGTGCGAACGCGGTGGCCGAGTACAATTCGATCTTCGGGTTGAGCGCCTCGTCGATTCCTGTGGAGAATACCGGGGGCAGCGGCACGCGCGACGCTCACTGGCGAGAAACGGTGTTTAACAACGAACTGATGACCGGTTTCCTGAACAGCGGAACGAACCCGCTCAGCCGCATTACCGTCGCGATGCTCGCCGACCTCGGCTACACGGTCGACTCAGCTGCCGCCGACAGCTATACACCGCCCGGCAGCCTAACGACGGTCGATACCACCAGCAGCGCGGACATCGGCGCGTCACTGCAATCTGCGGAACCGAGGGAAATTCCGGATTCCGATCTCGTCGAATGGGCCGAGTTGGCCGCACGAGTCGACGATACGCTGAATGAGCTCGAAGAGCTGTTGGTCGATGAACTGGCCGAACAGATTCCCGCGCAGCTCGCCCTCTCCAGCTCCACGGCCGTTGCGGCGGAGCAATGTGAGTCGTTCGAGCTGCCGGATCTTGACGAATTTGAAGCTCCACTCGACGACCTGTTGGCGGAAATCGACTGGGAACTGGGCCTGGACGCCGAATCGACCGACAGCCCCGTCTAATTTGTCCGAACCGCCGAACCTGCCTGGTGTCTGACAGTTCTGCGGCCAAATCGAAAACCTCGCCCAACCGGCACGGGCCGCTCCCCGTGCCGACAATCGGCTCTCCCGATTCAGCCCCCGCTCGCTAGCCACACTGACAAATGGTCGGCGACTCGCTAGAATGTCGAAACGTCGCAATTGCGGCGAGTTGGCGCTCCCCCCTCATCTGATGTGCCATCGCACCGACCAAGACCCGATAGCTCAGTCGGTAGAGCAACGGACTTTTAATCCGTAGGTCGTGGGTTCGAGTCCCACTCGGGTCACTTTCTGTTGCCGTTGGCGGTCCAAGAGTCTCGCCTTTCTACGGCACACTGACTTTCGTCAGATGTCCTAGCCTCGTCGTTTGGCCGCCATGTGAAGATTGCGTCAATCTTGGCACGTGAAGCCGACAGCCACTGTATCTTGAGTAGCAAACGCACCTCGATCGACAGAGGCATCCGGTGATGGTAGGTAAACTTCTCAAGACTTGTTGTGTTGCATTAGCGATCGGCAGCTTACTAAGCCATGCCGCTAACGCAGTGACCGTTCGTAGCCTCGACTCCATTCAGTATGGAGGCGACATCTCGATTGAAAGACTCCCCGAAGGTCGCACATACACCGCATTGCGAAACTGGATCATTGCGGCTGGCGGCGAGATTCTGCCGGGAACGAACACGCCGACACAGTCGGACCTGGAAGACGTGGATCTTTTTTTCTTTGGACGAGTCAAACAGGATGCGGATTATCAAGTTTCCGCAGCGACGAAAAGCGCGTTACGTACGTTCGTCGAATTAGGCGGCACACTGCTTATCGAAACCGAGGCCGATGTAGACTCGGTGCGCGCGGCGAACGATGTGTTGGACGGCTTGGGCCTCGGGCGCCCCGTCACGACAGCAGGGTTTGGCTGGGGGCAAGCGGGCCCCAACGCCGGGAAGTTCACAGACCAAGTCGGCACGTTGACGGTAAGCACATCGATCGACCTGCGGAACCAAACTTACGGTTCGACGCAAACCGCCGCGATATCGACCACCTTGGTGACGCAGCTCGGCGGCACCGTTCTCGGGACAAACAGCGGCTTCAATTCAATTGTCGAGTTTACGCCGTTTCCGACTGGCGGAGCAGTTGTCTTTCTAGGCAATCCACTCATGACGGATCTGTTCAACCGGGCCAACGAAGCCTATTACAGCGAAAGCAATTTATTGGCGTTTGGCAATCTATTTTCTTCGATTGATTCATCTCATTCCGTCCGCCGCCGCTGCGACCTGAACCTGGACATGCAGTGCGACGCACTTGACATTGATCTACTCTCCGAACACATCCGACAGGCGCAATACATCGTTGACCAAGACCTCGACGACGACGGCCAATTGACGGAAGCAGACCGTGAGGTTTGGGTTGTCGACCTGCAACACACCTACTTCGGTGACGCTAACCTAGACGGGCTGTTCGATAGTTCTGATTTAGTCGCCGTTTTTGCGCAGGGTGAATACGAAGATGGTCTGGACGAAAATTCTGGCTGGGCTGACGGCGACTGGGATGGCGACGGTGACTTCAGTACAAGTGACCTCGTCGTCGCGTTCGCAGGCGGAGGCTACGACCAAGGAGCGCGCGCTTCCGTCGTATTCGTACCCGAACCGAACATCGCACCGGTTATCTTGCTCTTGGGCCTTTTGGTTCAGCGACGGTCCATCGCCAATTGAGATTCGCCCTGTTCAATCCAATTGACGGTCAACTATCACAACGACATACTGGCGTCCGAGTTTTCGCCTGCTCGGCGAGCTTACACCCTTAGTCGTTACGCCAATATTCCAGGAGAGTCGTCATGGGCCTGATCAAGGAGTTCAAGGACTTTATCATCAAGGGCAACGCGATCGACATGGCTGTCGGCATCATCATTGGTGCTGCCTTCGGCGGTGTGGTGAAGTCGCTAGTCGACGACGTGCTGATGCCCCCGATTGGTTACGTCATGGGCGGCGTGGATTTTTCGGCAATCAAAATAACACTTGCGGAAGCCGTCAAAGCGGGTGAGACGCACCCGATTACGCAGCAAGTTGTCGCCAAGGATCTGCCCGCCGTCTCGATCAACGTCGGGCTTTTCATCAACGCTCTAATCGCCTTGATCATTCAAGGATTCGCGATCTTCATGGTCGTCAAGATGATCAACTCGCTAAAGCGCAAGAGCGCCGATGTGCCGGCTCCTGAGGCACCGCCGGCCGACGTGCAATTGCTGACAGAGATTCGCGACCTCATGAAGGCCCGCGGCTAAAGTCGTTCGGGCAACTTGGGCTACTGTAGTTCGCCGCAACGCGCTAGCGTCGGTTCGCATCGGCGCTACGCGTCCAGCTCATAGG
>JAGQPK010000790.1 GCA_020426755.1 Planctomycetales bacterium | reverse complement strand
AGCGGTGTAACTCGCGCGGCCAGCGCGAGTCGCGAGGCACCGCGGACCAGTAAATCCGCTCCCCAAGTCAGGATGTACAGCCCGACGGCTAAGAACACTAATGACCAGATCACAACACCATTCCTACGCCCGGGTGGTCGTCGGCAGAGCCGCCGCGCGGCACTAAACGACAAGTGTAACACGAGAGCTTGTTCGCTGGTCAGAGGGGCATCTTGCTCATTCTTTCGGGATCAACCGGCGGATTGGTTGTGGACCCCGTAGAACAGCACGCGAACGAGCATGCCCAGCGCGGTGGCTTGATAAAGCGAACTGTGTGTCTCCTCAGTGGGCGACAGTCGCCTGCAGTTCTTTGTACTGCTCGATCTGATCGGCGATTGCCCCATAGAGCACCTCGCGATCGATCGGCTTGGTCAGAAAGCAGTTCGCGCCGGCATTATGGCAGGCCACACGATCTTCTTCCTGCCCATTGGCCGTCAGAGCGATAATGGGTGTGTTGATGCCGGCTTCTCGAATCAATCGCGTCGCCGTACAACCATCCATTTCGGGCATCTGAATGTCCATGATAATCAAGTCGAACGACTGTTGTTCGGCGGTGATATCTTGGACGGCTGCACGGCCGGTACAGCCAAACGTCGCGGTGGCTCCTGCCAACTCCAACAACTTCTTGATCAGCGTCCGATTAATGTCCGCATCTTCCGCCACATAGATCGAATACGGCAAGTTCGGGTAGTTGAAGCGTGTGTTGCCGCCACTGGAGTCCGATTCCTCTCCTCGCTCAATAGGCAGTGACTCGACTTGAGCGGTAATGCAGTCAACTGTCAAGCTGAACGTGCTGCCGCTATTCAATTCGCTGGTGACTTCAATGTCACCTCCTAACATTCTCGCCAATCGTCGCGAGATTGCGAGCCCCAGGCCTGCGCCGCCGTAGGTGCGCGTGAACGAATCGTCGGCTTGCATGAACGCTTGAAACAGGTCGTGTCGCTTTTCCAGGTCGATGCCAATTCCCGTATCCGTGACGGCAATTTGTAGCATTCGCCCCTGCTTACTGTCGATCGCCTCCAACGTCATGACGATCTCACCATTCGGTGTGAACTTGATCGCATTGCTAATCAAGTGCTTGAGTATTTGCATCACGCTGGCGCGATGTGTGTGAACTCGTGATGGGATATTGGCATGACATTGAATGCGGAATGTCAGTGGTTTAATGCCGACCTCAGCGCGGAAGTACTTCTCGGTATCACGTAGTAGTTCGTTGACCGTAAAGTATTCGAACTGGACGGTGAGTTTGCCAGACTCGATGCGGCTCAAGTCAAGCACGTCGTCCATGATCGCCAATAGGCGGCGACCTTGGTTGTGAATGACCGCCACATATTCTCGTTGATGTGAGTCCTGAAGTTCGTCGAGCAGCATTTCAGCATAACCGAGTATCGCCGTCATAGGCGTACGCAATTCATGGCTGACGTTAGCTAAGAATTGACTCTTTGCCAAGCTGGCCGTGCGTGCCTCGTGCATCGCCAATTGAAGTTGTGTCGATCGCTGATGCAGTTCGTACGAGAGCTCGCGAGATTCCTGCAACGACTTGGCGGTGCCTTGCATCATGAACAACAGTTCGGGCGTCGGGTCATGCAGCGCGAAATCTCGAAGCTGCAGGCCAAGATGCGGAAGCTGCTCGGGCGAACTGATCCAAGGTGATACGGCTAAAGTGACACCGTTGGCCTTGATAACGGCCTGTCCCCGCAGAGAAAACGGTTCGTCGCGAACCCGAATGATGATAACCGTGTTGGCCAGCGATTTGAGGACGTCGATACTGTTGATGTCGGTCGACGGTCGTTCCAGGGCAAATCGTTCCCCGAACAGTTCGCCCGTAGTAAGCTGCGGCAATAACTTCCGCAAGCCTGGACCAACGGAAACGATTGCAAGCTGCTCATTGAGCGCTAGATGGAACGGAAACAGTGTTTCCCATTCTGATTTTGTCAGTTCCATAGCGTCACTCGTGTCGACTTAACGGCTGAACCAAAAAGCTGGCTTGCCGTCCTTGTGTGGCCTGCTCGATCCGAACATCGACGGGCTCATTAAAATGCTTGCCAAGTCCGCGCAGCACGCCGACTACGAATGAGGTTAACCCCTGCCGGTCGGAGCGGTAATGCAGTCGAATACATGGGGAGTGATCAGCGGAGGACGTAAGTTCGACACGGAAGCTGGGCGGTCGCAACGCGGAAAACGTGAGGCCTAACCGGGTGTGTAAATTGTCCAGGTTGAGAATGAAGTCCGTTAGATTACTGCCGCCCAGCCGCATCACGGGACCGAAGCCGGCTGAGGCACCCACGTCAACCCAGGACTCGCCGAAACGCTCCAACAAATCATCTCGTGAGTAGGCGAGATGTTGAGCGGCCGCTTCGAACAGACGAAATGACATCTCGTCGTCGTAAACGTCCATGGAGATGAAAGTCGACGCTTCAATATTCGCAGCGTGGCGAATTGCATTCCAACTCTCAGCGCCATAGTCGCGCAGGATGAAACGCTCAAATGCGCGATTGATCAACCCAAACATTTGACGCTGCCCCTTCTGATCGCCTGGCAGTTGCGATGTCATTTGTGCCAGAAACGATCGAGTGTTTTGGGGCTATCGACGCGAGGAGCCCCCCGAATCGACGGTATTTAGTCTCACTAGATTGACTTGCGGAAAACCGCCGAATTAAGGACGGAGGGTGAAGATCTGAAATGCCCACACGAGCCAGCCGGCGATCAACGTCAAACCACCCAACGGCACAACATGGACTGTCCAACGGATTCCGGTGAACGTGTAAACATAGAGGAAGCCGGAAAACAGCAACAAGCCCACCATGAACAGTACACCCACGCTGCAACTCGGTTTGCCAACTTGCATCATCCACAAACTCACACCAAGCAGGGCCAGCGCGTGGTAAGCGTGGTAGCGCACGCCGACTTCCAAGTTATGGACGCGCTTGGCAATCACGTCAGACGCCAGGCCTTGCCGCTCCAAGTACGACGGCACAAAGTGCGCACCCAGGGCACCAATCGCCACAAACAACGCACCGGCCAATGTGGCG
>JAGQPK010000078.1 GCA_020426755.1 Planctomycetales bacterium | reverse complement strand
GCGGATGACGGATCGATTCACGGGGCGATTTATGGGGGACTGCCTTGCCACGAAACTAAACTGAGTGGCATTGGGCTAGTGCATTTCGGCGAATTACAGCCCGGTGAAACTACAGAATCGGCGAACTAAGAGTAGCACTGCAGATCGACTTATTCCAGAGGCAGAGTGCGTGTATCGCCGCGTGGTGTCGCGGTCGGCAGACTTGGTCGTAGCTTGGCGAGCACCTTTTCGGCGGTCGCTCGATAGCCCGTTAGCTTGCCACCGAAGATTGACAGGACGCGAGGCTGTGCGTCGTTGTCGGTGGGCAATTGGGTTTCGCGCGACCGTTTGAAAGCGGCACCGGTCGCGGCTGGTAGGACGCGTAGGCCAGCCCACCGATCGAGCACTTGGGTCGAGCGACCTGGAAAGTAATGACGATAGACTGCCAGCAGATACTCGACCTCCGCGTCAGTCGCAGGCACGTTACTTGGGTCGTCACGCTGCACTCGTTCTGTCGTGCCGAGCAGCGTGCGATCGTACCAGGGCATCACAAACACAGCACGACCGTCCTGCGGTGCCTCGACGTAGTAACAGCCGTGCTCGACTTTGCCCGGCAGTTCGAGATGCGTGCCGGCCACCAGATCAACTGACGGGGTCGGCGGTTGCGGTGAAATCTGCTGAGCCACCTGCGTTGCCCAGGGACCGCCAGCATTGACAAGCGTTCGCGCTGTGATTGTGCGCTGTGTGTCCCCATGTTGGATTTGTAGTTCGACTCCCTGCTCGATAAGCGTCGCCTGTTGAAACTCCGCAGGACAAACGAGTTCGGCGCCGAGCGACTGTGCGCTACGCATGACGGCTTCGGTGAGTAGGCGATCGTCAGTCTGGGCGTCCCAGTACTGGAACACGTGGGTCAGCTCGCGAGTCGTGAGTCCATCGAGTGTCTCCCATTGGTCGCGGGGAATTTGGCGGTAGCCAGTCTGTGGCTTGAGTCCGGCCAGCAGCCAATAACCGGTCAGGCCGAGATGGAGTTGCCACGGCCGCCGCTTGGTTTTTGGATAAACGGGAATCAAGAATGGTTGGCGGCGGACGAGTGACGGGGCGATGCGCAGGAGACGCTCACGCTCCGTCAGGCTTTCCCTCACCAACCCGACCTGGAGGGTTTCCAAGTAACGCAGGCCGCCATGAATCAACTTGCTGGAACGGCACGACGTGCCTGCCGCCAACGCTCGCGACTCAATGACGATTGCTCGATAGCCGGCTGCCGCTGCGACTTGAGCAACCCCGACACCGTGAATCCCGCCGCCAATGATGGCAACGTCGTAGTCCAGTTGATCGGAACGGTTCATCGTGCTGACTTTCTCGAGAGGCGATGCGGCTAGCTATCCCGCGCAACAGCGGTTGTGTTATCTTATCGGCATGAATGAACCCTCGCGACCGACACAGACACCGATCGAAATCTCCGACTTGGTGGCACCACAAGTTCAGCGAGGCGACATGCTCACGTCGCGCCATCTGCGCAGCCCCCGTCGACGACGGTTGGCCCTGCCGATCTTTCTGTTCGTGATTACGTGCGTCTCGACGTTTTGGGCTGGTGCTTCCAACTGGCAGCCGCTGTCGGTGTCTGACGGCATCAATGCACGGCGGACCGTGCTGCGACATTGGGACCAGGGTTTGACGTACATGGGCTGCGTGTTGGCGATTCTGCTGGCTCACGAGATGGGGCATTTTCTGGCAACGGTGAAGTACCGGATTCCCGCGAGCGTGCCGATCTTCATTCCCTGTCCAATCACACCGATCGGCACGATGGGCGCCGTGATTGCGATGGACGGTCGAAGTGCCAACCGGCGTGAGATCTTCGACATCGGTTTAGCCGGACCGTTGGCTGGACTTATTGTCGCGATTCCCATTTTGTGGATCGGAGTACAGAAGATCGATCCGCAGGTGAAAGGGTATGGCAACGAGCGCTACGACTGTCCGGTGATTGTCGAATGGATGGGACATTGGATTCACCCCGGCGCGCCGACACTGACGGAAGTGCGTCCCACGCAAATCAACGCCTACTTCATGGCAGGTTGGGTCGGGCTTTTGATTACCGGTCTAAACATGTTGCCGGTCAGTCAGCTTGATGGCGGGCACGTGATCTACGCACTCTTCGGCCGACGAGCGCACGTGATTGCGCGAACGTTTATTTTCATCGCCATCTTGTTCGCCGTCTTCGGCAACGCGATCATCTGGTCACCGATGATAATTCTTGTGATCTTGCTAGGGACTGATCATCCGCCCACGGCAAACGACTTTGTCGAATTGGGCTTCGCGCGCAAACTGATTGGCTACGCGTCGTTGATCATCCCCGTGCTTTGCTTTCCGCCGTACGGAATTACGCTGGATACGTTCTGAGGTTTGACGGATCAGACGGATCGGACAGATCAGTCGGATGTCCGTCGGATCGGACTGATCTGTCTGATCGGACTGATCCGTCAGATGTCCGCCTGATCTTCGCGACTACGGTGCGTTCGTCGCTTCAAGAATTTCCGTGATGACCGGCGAGCCGCCGCGCACGGCTTTGGCGTTCAGCTGTACAGCGACGTAGCGTCGCCGCTCCTTCGTTTCCGGAATGCGGTAGTTATCGCCCTTCTGCAGAATCGGACGCACCTCGGGCATGCTTCCGAATGCTTCCGAACCCGAGATCTGGCAGGGGAACCAATGCCCCTGACGCTCACCATCAACCAAGTAGAACTCGGGATACGAATGATCCTTTACCCACACCATGCGAGCTGGAATCTTGTTCGCTCGGCAAAGTGCGATGAACAACGACGTCATTGCTTCACAGTCGCCTTGACCATCGGCTAATGTGTCGACAGCTCCCTTGAGTTCACTTTCGCGATACTCAACATGCTCGCGCACGTAGTCGTAAATCGCCTTTACTCGTTCCCAATCATTGGCGGCGTCTTTGTGCTCCATCTGCAGCTTCCGCGCTAAAGTGCGAATCTTGCCATTGCGAGATTCAATAAATGGACTGTCACCCAGGAACTTGCGCACCGATTTCTCGGGAGTCTTGGGAATTGAGAAAAGTTCGGGTTGGGAAGGCGCGACGATCACTTGACGCTGAATTGCCAGCGTCAGCACTGCCTCGACTGTGTCACCCGGGTTGATGCGTGGGATCGTGAGCAGCATTTGTTTGACGCCATCATCCAAGGTCCGATACGACACGTTGCGAACTTCCGGCGAAATCTCCTGATGGACGATTTGCACTTGCTGCTCGGGCCAGTCCATCGGAATTGGGCATGAAGCCGTAATGCCCTGACACTGACCACCAGCTTTGATGCGGAGGCCAACCTTCAGATAGCTCGTGTGCGTTTCACCAAGGATGATTCCGACCGCACTCGACGTATCATCCTGTTCCGCGGCGCCCGGTTCCTGAGCGCACACAGTACCAGTAGCAACAAGAAGTGTGAGCGACGCCCAGAGAGCACCCGCCACCAATACGCGCCAATCGTTCTTCACGTCTGCAATTCTCCCGACGAAGTGGATGTTGCGAAAGCTTTACCTCGCCCGCAGCCCTCCGTGCGCGTCGGCAATCACCATTGTAGTTGCGAAATTGGAGCGGGCAGCATTTTACGCTGACAGATCCGCCTGATCAGACCGATCCATTCGAGCTGTCCGATGCCCGAATTGGACTGATTTGTCCGATCTGCCAGCCCGGATGTCTTTCCGGACAGGTCCCCCTCACGCTCGCTCCAGCCACATCGTTTCATATGGATTCAAGGTAAGCGGCGTGGCGGTGCTATAGGTATTGCCGGTTAGTAGTTCGCGGAAGAACCGGCCCAAGCCGGCGGTGCGTACCAAGTTGCCGCTGACGGTTTGCGGTTGTTCAGAGAAGTTGGCCAGCACGATCAGTCGATTGCCTTCGTGCATGCGCACGAATCCCAACAGGTGCGGATTGGGGATGGCGATCAGTTCCATTTCTTGTCCAGCGAGCGCCGGCAGTGACTTTCGCAGCTCGATCATGTGCTGCAACGAAATGAACAGCCGGCGTTGAATGGAGCCGTCGATTTCGAGTTGTTCTAGATAGTCCCAACGCATTTTGGGGCGGTGAATCCAGCGCGTATCGCCAGCCTTGGCCGGGTCGCTGACGAAGTCGTAGTCGTTCAGCATGCCCCACTCTTCGCCTAAGTAGAGCAAGGGGATGCCACCGATTGTCAGCGAGATGGCGCGCAGGAGCATGATCCGCCTGATCGACATCTCGATGCCCTCCGCATCGTGTGATTCGATGGCCTGTTCCAGTCCGGCAAGTGATGCGAGCGTACCTGAGATGCGCATGTCGCCCGTCGTCAGGTTCTGTTGGAACGGCACGCCGCGCGCGAACGATCCCGGGAATTGTCCGGTGTAGAACTTGTTCAGAAACTGTCGGTGGTTGTAGGCATTGATGCCCACGATGGCTGCGTCGGCATCATCGAACGTCCAGCCAATATCATCGTGGCAGCGCAGATAGTTGACCCACGTCGTGCCTTGCGGAAGTTGATGTCGATGCGATAGCGACTGGATCAGGAGTTTAGTCTCGCGCGTGGCGAGCGATTCCCAGCAGAGCGCCATGAGCGTTGGGTTGTAGGATAGCTGACACTCGTTGGTATCGATGTAGCGCACGACATCGTCTGGATGCACAATGGCTTCCGACTTAAACAGCAAACCGGGCGCGGCGATCTTTGCCAACGCATTGAAGGCGCGAATCAGCGTGTGCGCTTCCGGCAAGTTTTCACATGACGTGCCCAGCTTCTTCCAGACAAACGCGGCAGCATCGAAACGCAAGACGTCGATGCCGACATTTGCCAGATAGAGCATCTCTTCCAGCATTGCGCGGAACACTGCCGGATTCCGATACTTAAGATCCCATTGGAAGCTGTTGAAAGTGGTCCACACCCAGCGGTGCATACTGTCGTGCCAGGTGAAGTTGCCGCGCCGCACCGTCGGAAAGATTTCGCGTAGCGTCTGTTCGTACTGGTCCGGCCTTGTACGATCGGGAAACAGGTAGTAGTAATCCTGATAGTCCCGCTCGCCCGCCTGCGCTCGCTTCGCCCATTCGTGGTCATCGGCGGTGTGATTAAAAACAAAGTCCAGCACCAACGAGATCCCGGCGTCGTGTAGTTTCTCCGTCAGACTACGCAGCTCTTCGACAGTGCCCAAGCGCGGATCGACGCTTCGGTAGTTGCTGATTGCATAACCACCGTCACTGTTGCCCGGGCGCACGGCGAAGAGCGGCATCAGGTGGAGATAGGTCAGGCCGAGACGCTTGAGGTAAGCGATGTGTTCGTGCAGCTTGCCGAGGTTTTCGCTGAATAGATCAACGTACAGGGCACCGCCGACGATGGCTTGCGACTGAAACCACTCCGGATCGTGTTCGCGCCGCAGGTCGGTCTCTTTCAAGCTTTCGGGACGTTCGACCCAAGAGCGTGCGGCGGTCGCGAGTATTTCTTCCAGATGATAGAAGAAATCATAACGCTCTCCGTACAGTATCAGCAGTCGGCGAAAGAGCGCGTTCCAGTAGAGGCCAAGTCGTTGCTGAAATCTCGCGATCGTTTCTTCGGTGGCACCCGTTTCGCGCCACACGACTTGCAAGCGCGGCTCCAGCCTGCGCAGAGTCAGATTGGCTTCGTGCTCGAAATCGAAATCGCCATCTGTCTCAAGAGGTCCAGTCATTGGGGATTGTGATATGGCCGAAGAAGTTGTAGTAATCAATGCCTTCAAGGATACCCCGAGCATGCTCGGCTTCTGCAAAGTAGATGCGCGGTAGTCCACGCAGTTTCTGTAGCTCAGGGCCGTGATTTCCTACAACCACTCCAAGCGTGCGGCCGCGCAACATTCCTTCGTCGTTTCCTGAGTCACCAGCGACCAGTAAATGTTCGGGCGAGAACCCCCATTTGTAGAGTAAGTGTCGAATTGCCAGATCACTGCCGCCGCGCAACGGAATCACATCGAGATAAATGCCCAGCGAGAGCACGACTTTAGTGCGCAAGCCGGCTTGCCGCAACACACGCCGAATCTTGCCCAGCGACGGCGCGAGTTCCGGATCGATTTGGTAACTGATCTTGAACTCCGATTGTTCCTTACCTGCTTGAATGAACAGCCCTGGTACTTCTGCTAGGACTTCTTCCACGCCGCGACGATTCCAGTTAAAGGGGATCTGTTTGCGCCACGAGCGGTCAAGGTGCAGATGGGGGCCGTAATACAGTTCGGTGCCGACTGAAGTGACCAGCACATCGGGTGACGGCAACGCCAGTTCGCGAATGAGTGGCATCGCATCGTCAACGGACCGTCCCGTCGCGATGCCGAATCCGACATTACCCGCCTCTTGCACACGCTGAATGAACTCCTGCAATCCATCCGGATCGCCGGTCAACGTGTTATCTAGATCGGTAATGACCAAACGATCGAACTCTGGGAGTCGTCGCGCTGCGTTCGTTTTTCGCAGCGTCGGCGCATCGGCTTGTTCCAGGATTTCACCAATGTCACGCAGGTAGCGGTCGACATGCGATTTCCATGTATAGTGAGCGTGAACACCACGAATGCCTTGCGTTGACCATTTGTCCCACGAGTCCGGCTCGGTCAGTGTCCGCAGTAACGCTCGTTCAATCGCCGCGGCATCGAGCGGATCAGTCAGCAAGCCGTTTTGGCAGTTCGCAACGATATCCTGTGGGCCGCCATCATTGGTGGCGACGATTGGCAATCCACTGCCAGCGGCTTCTAAGAGCGTGAGGCCGAAGGGTTCGGTCAGCGCCGGATTGATAAAGACGCCGCGTGACAGTGTGGCCAGGCGGTAGAGTTCCGGCACATCCGCCGCGGCATGTTGTTTGGGGTACGCCACTTTGCCGTACAAATCGTAGACGTCAATTAACGTCAGTATGTTATTAACTACGCGCCGTTGGGCCGAGCTGAGTTCGCGCAGATCGTTACGCGTACCCATGACGAGAACCAAGTTTGCCAGCGACTGCAGCTCCTTGCTTTGGCCGTAGACGCGCACGAGCATTTCGAGATTCTTTCGCTCGTCCGGCCGTGCCATCGTGAGAATCATCGGGCGATCGGGATCGCGTAGAAAACGCCGCAACTCTGCTGCGATTGCTGGTTCGGCTGCGTTTGGTTGCGGCGGAAAGTACGCTGTTAGATCGACTCCCGGCGGAATGACTTCCATACGATCCGGCACGTAATGTTCGTAGATCGCGTACTGCTGCTCCACTTCCTGATTGGTGCTGGCCACGACCATCGAGGCCGTTTCGAGCGCCATCTCTTCCGCTTCTAGTCGCGTGGTAAACCGATAGCGGCTCTCTAAATCCTTGTCGTCTTTGCCGGCCACCAACATCCGCTGCCGCTTGACGCGACCCAGCGAATGCCCCGTGAAGACAAATGGGATCGCCAACAGTCTGGCGAGTTGCGCGCCGACGTAGCCGGCATCGGCATAGTGAGCGTGGATGATGTCCGGCAGACCGGTGCGTTTAAAATAGGCCAACGTCTGATCGACGCAGACATCCAAGTGCGGCCAGAGAGCTTCCTTCTTGATGTAGCGCTTAGGCCCAAACGGAATGCGAATGATGCGCGCACCCGGAGCGATCGATTCCTCCAGTCGTGCATACTCAGGACCCACTCGGTCATCGACTATCTGTCGCGTTAACAGATCGACTTGACGCACTTCAGAATGCCGCGCCATTTCGGCTGCGACTTCGAGGACATACTTAATCTGTCCCCCGGTGTCAGCGTCTCGCCCAAGTTCCGGCGATTCGGCCCGGATGAGCCCGTGAAGACTAATTAGTACGACATGCAATTTCTTCTTATTGTCTGTCATCGGATAAAATAATACCACAGTCCGGGGGAGGTCGCAACTGAGTCAGCTAGTGCTGGATCGAATGCTTAGGGTGTGACATATGAGTGACATAGGTGTGTCACATGCGTGCAGGTGGGCGCTGAGCGGCCAGTTGGACAATCCAGAATGGTGGCTTAAGATGGACACGAATCTTTCCATCCACGACTTAAGAAGTGATAAGCGACTATGTCTGCCGAGCAACCGAAGCCACTAGTGACCGACCTGGACGGAACACTCATTCCGCTTGCCGAAGAACCTGCCAATGCGGCTGACTTGGAAACACTGCGCCGCAAGCTGGAGCTGCATCGCGGCGAGATCGCCTTCGCCACGGGACGTCACTTCGACTCGGTGCTTCGCGCGATTGATGAATTTCAATTGCCTACTCCCAAGTGGATCGTCTGCGATGTAGGAACCGCCGTGTACCTTTCGAGCGACGATGGCTCGTTTGTCTTGGCTGAATCGTATCGACGCGAACTTCTACGGATCACCGAGGGGCGTGACGTGCAATCGTTGCGGAGCGAACTCCTGCGCTTGAATCCGGAGTTGAGTTTGCAGGAGGAGCCGAAGCAGCGTGAGTTCAAACTGAGCTTTTACGTCGATCCATCGCGGATGCCTGCCGTCGTTGGGAGAATTCATGAGCAGCTTACGCGGCTGGCTGCTCCATTTGAAATCATCAGCAGTCTCGACCCCTGGCAACCCCGTGGGCTGATCGACGTGATTCCGCGTGGTGCTTCGAAAGCCTCGGCGGTTACGTGGTATGCGCAGGAAACAAAGATCGCGCTTGAGCAAGTGGTGTACGCCGGAGATTCCGGCAACGACCTGGCGGCACTTGTTGCCGGGTGCCGAGCGATTCTAGTTGGCAATGCCGCGCCAGAACTGATAGCCGAAGTACAGCAACGGCACCTGGAAGCCGACTGGCAGGAACGGCTTTATGTCGCTGATGGCAAGGCGACAAGTGGCGTGTTGGAAGGTTGCTACTGGTTTGGTATGTTCCCCCAATAGAAATCGATAGCGTGGCAACCTGCGAGCGAACGCGATGCAAACGGCTGACGTGATTGTTATTGGCGGCGGCATTTGGGGACTAAGTACGGCCTATCATCTGGCGCGGCGTAATGCCGGCCGTGTTGTTGTGTTGGAACGCAACCAGCAACTGGCGGCCGAGACGACACCGCAGTCCGCCGGACAGATCGGACAACTCCGCGGTGATCCCGTGCTGGCTCGCGCCGTCGGCTACACGCTCGATACCGTCAGCCAGTTCGCTGCACAGACTGGACACGATGCCGCGTTCGTACGCTCCGGAAGTATTCACGTCGCGCTCTGCGACGAACGGGCGCTTCAATTCGAGCAGCTGGAACGAGTGGCGCAAGAAATCGGCTATCCCGTCAGTCGGATCGAACCCACGGACATCACTCAGTTCGCACCGACAGTCAACGTCGACTCCGTTCGCGCTGCACTCCATGTACCGAACGATGGATATGTTGACGCTGGCGCTTGCGCCTTGGCCTATGGCGCCGCGGCACGAGATCAAGGCGCCAACTGCTTGACTAGTTGCCAAGTGACACAAGTGTGTCGCAGTGGTTCAGTCTGGCAAATCACGACATCTCAAGGAACTTGGCAAGCCGAGCATCTGATTATCACAGGTGGGGCGTGGACGCAATCATTAACGCGGCAAATCGGATTTACGGCACCGATGTACCCAATTCGTTTGCAGCAAGCTCGCACTCTAGCGGATGGTGTTGCGGAGTCTCACCCGGTCATTCGCGTGCCTGACGAGAGCTGCTACATTCGTCCCGAACGAAATGCTTACTTGTTTGGCTACTTTGATCCTGATCCGCTCCCGATCAATCTCGATCAGCAACCGCCGGGATTTAGCACGCGCGATGTACGCCCAGAACCCGTGTTGATTCGCACGGCGATTGAGCGGTTGACAAAGGTCCTGCCGCGACTCACGCAGCTGTCGATTGATGAATTTCGTCAAGGCATGATGACGTGCACGCCCGATGGCAAATTCGTCGTCGGCCCGGTACCAGAAGCCGCCAATGTGTTGGTTGCCACGGGATGCGGCGGAACCGGCATCGCTGCGTCGGCCACAATTGGACGTTGGCTGAGCGAATGGGTGTGCGATGGCGCCCCGAGTGAAGAGGTTGCCCAATACGATCCAGCACGCTTCGGTAGCCAGACGGCTGACGACGAATGGTTGCGATCGGCGGCCTGTGCAACATCGGCCGCGTATTATCGATTGCCGTCGAGTCGCGAGTAGGCCGCACTCCAAATGGGATTGCGTTTGCAGTTTTGGAGTGCGATCGCGGAGCTATCGCTTTGCAAGTGAGCTCGTCGTGGCGAGATCGCTGGCATCTGGCCGTTGGTCGTCGACGAGTGTGGCTGCCGTCGGAGTGACGCGAAGTTCTCACATACCAATTCGCGCTGGACACTAAACCGTGGCTCGCACCGCCTGACTTCGTTTCAAAGCGGCAACTGCGCGGCCGCACTCCAAATGACGCTCGCCTGCTCGCGTCGGAATGGACTCTACTCTAAGATGACCAAATACTATTCATTGGCTGCGCATTCGGAATTCCGACTATGAATCAACTTCGTATCTTCGTTGTCATGGTAACGCTTCTTGTCGCTCAGTTTCGACTGACGAACGGTAACGCGGATGAACTGAACGTGGTCATACGTCACAATGTTGCCGGTGCCGCGACGCCGGCGTTCGATCTGCGCTTCATGGCGGCTCCGTCGACAGATGATTTGGCCGCGCAAGCGAAGTTGACTTTATTGACTGGTGAGCGGGATCCGAATGGCGGCGAACTCTCGCGGCTTCAAGATGGCGCTGTGCCGGAATCCGACGATCAACCATCGCGAAATTTCTTCTTCCGCGCTGGAGGGAGTGCGGGAAGGATTCTCGTTGATCTGAATCAGTTGTCAGAAGTTGCGCAGATCAATACCTATTCGTGGCACTCAGGATCCCGTGGACCGCAGGTCTACACGTTGTACGCTGCGTCCGGTGCCGATGGCTTTAATCCGCAGGACACCTCGCAGCCAGACCTCGTTGCGGCCGGATGGACTCGTTTGGCCGACGTGGATACGCGGCCCGCAAGCGGCACGGCGGGAGGTCAGTATGGAGTGAGCATGTTTGCTCGTCGCGGCGCGCTAGGTAAGTTTCGATACTTGCTATTCGATATCCAGCCGACCGACAAGGACGACCCCTTCGGACATACGTTCTTTAGCGAGATCGACGTGATTGGCGGGCCTGTTGCGCCAAGTAGTGCAGCAGATTTGGTCTACTCTTTCGAAACCGACGAAGGAGGTTACGAGGTGACGATCGATACCACAGCGACGCCCGATCTGACCGAATGGGCCAACACCCAGTTGGCTCCTGTGGTGCGCGAGTGGTACCCGAAGATCGTCAACATGTTGCCTGGCGAAGGTTTCGAGGCGCCGCGCGCGTTTAACATCAAGTTCAATGAAACTAATGATGGCGTTGCGTACTGCAGCGGCACGGAGATCAATTGCTCATCAGGTTGGTTTCGTCGTAATCTGCAAGGGGAAGGCAAGGGGTCGGTTGTGCACGAGATGGTGCATGTCGTGCAACAATATCGCGGCCGACGCCGCAGTCGACGCGACGCGGACCCTCGCGCCATGCGAACGCCGATCTGGCTTCAAGAAGGCATTCCCGACTTCATTCGTTGGTTCCTGTACGAACCACAATCGCGCGGCGCCGAGATCAATCCGCGCAATCTTGAAAACGCGCGCTACGACGCCAACTATCGCATCTCGGCGAACTTCATCAATTGGGTTGTGCGACACCACGATTTTGATCTCATCCAGAAAATCAATCATGAACTGCGCAGCGGAAACTACACGGGCGATCTTTGGAAGACCACAACTGGGAAGACAGTTGAGGAACTTGGCGCCGAATGGCGTACCGAAATGGAGAACGCAGTAAAGGCCGGGCCTGCCGAGTTGCGAGCAGCGAACGAACCTGCGCGCTTGCCGTAGTTCAGGCGCGAGTCGCGAGCGTACTCAACATCGTACTCGTACTCAGCAACGCGGTACTCGCACTCGCACTCGCTCGTTTGGCCCCGGCCACGGGATAGTCGCACTGAATTCGCGACGTAGGAGTACGAGTCGTAAGTCGTACTCGTACACGTACTCAGCAACGCGGTACACGCACTCGTACTTGCTCGTTTGGTCCCCAGTCGAGCGGTGGCGGGACACTTGACCCGTCCCTTGGTGCCCGGTTCTAATGGCGAGCGGTCTTGGACGGCGGGTAATCC
>JAGQPK010000789.1 GCA_020426755.1 Planctomycetales bacterium | reverse complement strand
ATCTCCCGCGCGGGTCCCACTTCGTAAGCTTGCGAGTCCTCCAGACAGCATCTGGAAGCTGAGGGAAACCGTTCGTTGATCAAGTTGCGCTCTCCCCGTGAAATCGCCGCGATGCGGCCAGCCGGACAACTGGTAGCGCAAGCGCACCGAGCAGTGAGAGAGGCCATCCGACCAGGCATCACGACGCTTGAATTAGATGCGATCATTGAACGGCTATTCGAGCAAGCCGATGCCGAACCGCTTTTCAAAGGTTATCCTGGCGTCACGCCCTTTCCGGCTGTCACCTGTATCTCAGTGAATGAAGAAGTCGTTCACGGGATTCCCGGTGGTCGGGAGCTAGTCGCTGGCGATATCGTCGGTATCGACACAGGTTGTCGATTGGCAGGCTGGTGTGGCGACTCGGCCTGGACCTATCCGGTCGGCGAGATTGATGACGAAAAGCAGCACCTGCTAAAGGTCACGCGCGAGTGTCTCGAACTGTCGATCAACCTGTTGACGCGTAAGTCGCTATGGTCCGAAGTCGCCAGCGAGATGCAAGCCTTCGTCGAGGGCGCCGGGCTGAGTGTCGTGACACAGTTTGTCGGGCACGGCATCGGTCGCGAAATGCACGAAGCGCCGCAGGTGCCGAATTTCTACAGCGATGAATTGCGCGACAAGAAGGACTTTCGCCTGCGCACGGGACTCGTACTCGCCATCGAACCGATGGTGAATAGTGGCACCGCGGAGGTCGAACTTCTCAGCGATCACTGGACGGTCGTCACTAAAGATCGCAAACCGAGCGCCCACTTCGAACACACCGTCGCACTCACGGCCGACGGCCCACTGCTGCTCACGGCTGAATGAGCAGCTTGCAGTACGCCGGGCAGAAAGCCGTGAACGGGCGGAGAGGCTGAATTCTACCTGATGATTGCGGAATCGAGATTGAGGAACGATGCGATTCACAATCTCTTCCCATTCAAAAATCCGAAATCAGCAATCCGAACTCCTCAATCCTGTTCGGCGATGCACAGAACCGCGGCTCGCGCCTTTTCGGCGAACTACGGCGATGCCCGGCAGGGCAAATCGACGCTAACGCGTTGCGACGATCAGATCTCACGCGGGACATCGAACGGCGCGCGAGCGACAGCGAGACACAAGCGATGAAGATTCTTTTCCTACATGGTTGGCACAGTATCGTAGGCGGTGTCAAGCCGACGTATCTCCAAACTGCGGGCCATGAGGTGTTCAATCCTGCGTTGGACGATGACGACTTCGCCGCCGCAGTACGGACAGCTCAATCCGCATACAATCGACATCAACCCGACGTCGTGGTTGGCAGCTCGCGAGGTGGCGCGGTGGCGATGAATATCACGACGGGCGACGAGACTCCGCTCGTGCTGCTTTGCCCTGCTTGGCGACGATGGGGGCAGGCGACTCAACTGAAATCCAACGCTGTCATATTGCATAGTCCAGACGACGACGTCATACCACTTGCTGATTCACGATTGCTGATTGCGCAGAGCGGACTACCACCGGAGAACCTGGTGGAGGTCGGCAGCGACCATCGCTTGGCCGACTCATCGTCGCTATCGGTGATGGAGTGGGCCTGCCGCGTACTTGTCTCCGGCAAGCGCTGGCCGGCCGATGATGCTGAACCGTGGGAGTACTCGTCGCATGCGGCGTCTCGTCAAACCGATGCACAGCTCGAAGCCAGCTACATCTGCGACGCTTGCGGCGAAGAGATTGTCATCCCGTTGGACGTGACGGAAGGCGTTCGGCAAACTTACGTGGAAGACTGTCCCGTCTGTTGCCGAGCCAACACGATTCACGTTGAACTGCAGGATGACGGCTCAATCCAAGTGTGGTCTGAGCCGGAACAAGACTACAGCGAGTAGTCTATCTGCATCCTTGTTGTGACGTGTCTACATGCCGGATCCTCTTCGTGTCGGATCCACGACAGAGCAGGCACAAACTGCCGTCCTGCCAATCCGATCCACTGCCAGCAGTGTGTCAGTAAGGCCGTTCAAAAGAACCGCCGACCTGCCGGATAACTCCTTGGTTAAATCGTTTGCTGGTGTGGCAATTTGCCATAAGGTGAAGGCTAATCTTCATCGTTAGCCGTTCTGACTTTCGACCGAACACCTGTGACACGAGAACTGCACCAATGCCAGTCCCCACGACGCTCGAGTTCCAAAATGATAGCGACCTGAAACTCGTCGTTATGCACAAGCGAGTGAATGATGTCATCCTGCAACGGATTGACGATCTATTGGATCAGTATCACGCCTACAAGTCGCATCAGGCAAAACGGCATCAGATTCTGACTCTGGCCTTCTTATATTTCTCAACCGAGGTCTGGCTGAAAAAATCCGAGCAACTGCGAACCGATGTGAATAGTCGTCGCAAGCCAGCGGTTGAACGCCTGTATCGGGATGTCGTCTCCGAACTTTCGCAACTGCTCGGCATCGAAATCAATATGCTTCCCATGTGGTTCGAAGACGTGTTTGGCACGGGTATGGTGGCGCATGGGTTCGAAGTAGACATGACACAGGGGATGTTTCCCCAGATCAGAGCCGAGTATTTCACGCGCGAGCAGCTGGAGAAATGCCGCCTCTATTTTCTGTCTGGCGCGGCCTATGTGAAGCGAGCTGGAATGCTGAAACGCTTTAACTCGTCGTTGTACAGCCATGGGTTCAATCAGCCAATATCCGAAAACTTCAGCGGATATGTGCTCGGCCGGAATGGCCAATTCTATTGTCATGAACACCGCGTGGGATCGGGAAGTGACGGCGGATTTTTCCACTCGGGTTACTTTGCCGGAGAACCGATCATCTGCGCCGGCGAAATACATGTCGTTAACGGCGAGATACGTGAGATCAATAACAACAGCGGTCACTACAGGCCATCGACGACTTCGCTGTACACAGCAGTTCGACTTCTGGAGGCACGCGGTGTCAACCTGAATCATGTACGGGTGCAGTCGTGGGAGGCAGGCTGGCACAGTGGAAGAACGTTCCTGGATGCGTTTGGCCCAAAATACAATTTGGCCCCAGGCATGCCGGCGAATCATGCTTTCTCGAGCCGCCTCAATCAAG
>JAGQPK010000788.1 GCA_020426755.1 Planctomycetales bacterium | reverse complement strand
GTACCGAATAGGTGAACGCCGCGTCGCCAAATAGAGCGAATGCACACGGACAGTGACACTCTACGATTGTCGCACGGCGCGTACACCACTCTGGTGATTCATTTTTCAAGACGAGTATGCGGTGCAAATAGCACACCGCTGCTGGACCGCCCGAAAGAAGGCACGCCACACGACGAACGCTTGGCCTGTTGGGCAAAATCCGTACTTCGGCAGTCAGGATCTGACCACCGTCAGATCCTTGGATTTCGAGTTAGTTCGCCGCAAGGCGTTCGCCGCGGCTCTCGCCGTAATCGAAGTTGATCGCCGGGACACCAACACTAACGCGGTACGGCGAACTCGGTTGAGCATTTCGGAACGCTTTCCGATTGGGGTGCTGACAGAATTACAAATTGCGACGGGTGGATTTCACCAACCAGATTTCACATCTCAGCCTGTTCGGCACGCCGACGATAAGCGCTGCCCATCATCGCGGCGATGATCGCCCAGAGGGCAACGATTGGCACCACGAAAATCGCCAAACGCTGGACGACGGTACCGGACCGAATCATCCAATCGCAAACCTTACCGGCCGCGACATCGCTACCTCGAAACACCACTGTATCCGTAAACGCCTTTGACTTGTATTTGTCTTCGCGAGACACAACCGTAAACAGTACATGCTGCGCGGGTGTCAGCAGACCATATCCTAACACCTGCTGCCCGACCTGCCCCCAAACTAACGTACGCAATGAACCATCTTGCGAGAGCCAGACGAAGTACGCCAACATGATCAAGCATGGAATTACCAACGCTGTGCCAACGCTCCAGCGTTTCATAATCCAACCAGCGATCAGCGACTGAGCAATCAGGCTGCCGGTTTGCGAATAGAAGTTCATCGAAGAAAACAGCGTCGTGCGGACGCTGGCGTCGGGCATCGCAACCAACACCGTCGCTTGCAGATTGTTGTAGATGAAGGTAGCCGCAAATTTGCCGAGTGCCACAAGCAAGCAGATACCCAACAGATACGGTGACTGCACGACGCGAGTCATACCGGCAAACAGTGAACCACCGGTGCCGTGATCGTCGCCGACCGCCGAGGCTTCACCTGCGGGCGCCGCCACTGGAGCGTTGGACCGCGCGACGGCGAAGAGCGCAAATGCGACCACGGTTGCCAGTTCAAGTCCAACAATCGAAGTAATCACCAGCGCGGTCATGCCGCCCCATTGAGAAAGCTTGAAGGCGACGGCCGAACCACAGATCGCGCCGACACTACCCGCTGCCGCGATCAAGCCAAACCAGGCTTTCCCCTGCGCAACCGTGAACACATCGGCCATGACGCTCCAAAACAGCGTGACCACGAATAGATTGAAGACACTAACCCACACAAAGAAGATACTTACCAACACGGGCGAACCGTCAAGTGACGAGCGAAACGCAAAGTAGAAAGCAATGAGGCACGCCACAAAAAACTGGTGCACTCCAAACACCAGATGGTGACGCTTCATCACCGCAACTAGTTGCGAGTAGACGCTGAGCCCAACAATCGTCGACGCAAACGTCGCCAAATAAAGATTGCCAAGGTTGCCGGATAGGCTCGACGCCAATCCATCGCGTAACGGCTTTAGACAGTAGTAAGACATCAGGATCAGAAAGAACCACGTCCAACTGAGAACGATAAGATTCGCACGTGTCCGCCAAGAAAGTTCCGGCTCGGCTCGTTCATTCTGCATCAATGAGATTCCCCACGACATACCCCCGCGATTGCCGCAGACTGCAGCGAGAACCGCGGCTAGCCCACGATGTTCGCCGAAAGGCGCTAGCCGCAGTTCTCACGCACGGTGGATGCTCTTTGGCAGGACAAACCGACGCTAGCGCCTTGCGGCGAACTGAATTACCGCGCACGATCACGAACATGCATTCAGCTTAGCCACTTGTCGAACCAGTCCCAGGCTTCGGCTTGCATCGCCAAGTTAAACTTATGCGGTCCATCATAGAAACTGCAGCGATATGCTTCCACAGCGTTCGCCTTGGCGAAGACCTCGCGGAGGATGTCGTCGGCCCGCTGCATCTCACTGAGTGTAAACAGATCGTCGCCGTTATTATTCTGGACGAGTGTCGGCAGTGGCGCACGCAGGCCGAGAATCTCGGGATAGTCCAAGTCGCGCGGCAGTCCGGGTACGTAGACCATCCAGGTGTGAGTGTGAGCCTTGTGCAACAAGTAGTCTCGCCATGTCGTCATCATGCCAACACAACAGGCACAGCGAATTCGATCGTCGATGCCTGCGAGGAACACAGTGCGTAAGCCTCCGCCCGACAAGCCCGCACAGCCTACTCGATCGGCGGCGATGTCGTCACGCGAACAAAGGTAATCGAGTGCCCGTTGATCTTCGCTACTAAACACTCCTGGCCAAGTCGTACCGGCGCAGAATAAACTCTTGGCCATCAGATGTTCATGGTCGGCGGCGAATCGATTGTAGGCGCGCACGTCGTCAACCGAATCACCGGTGACAGGTTCTACATTGCGACGCGCGGCAGGCGGCAAGTCTTCCATCTTGACGCGACGACTTCCAAAGGTAAAAGCGTCGGGTACCAGCACGGCATAGCCACGCTTAGCAGCCTCGTTCGCCCAAGCCACACCGCCATAGTACTCCGTTTGATGCGTCTGCATGATCGGATGTATCGGCTGAAGCGTCTGCGTAATTTTCGCATGGCCGAAGAACTTGTTGCCACCATGATCGTGCAGCGCTAAAATCGCTGGTAATGGACCGCTGCTGGCAACGGGCTTCAGTAAGAGCGCCTCGGTGCGTGGGCCGTAGTCAAGTTGCCAACTCACGCGCTCGATCATCACGCCGTCGCGCTCGCCTTGCTTCTCGACGCGCACTTCACGCGGTGCCACGACAGGAGGTTGCTGCAGACATTCGGACAACCGTTGCCGGGCAGTTTGCCGCCAAGCATTGACATTGGTGAATTCCGGGCGACGAAACGACAACTTGGCTGGCCCTTCGCCCACCAAATCCGCGGCCCACGAACCGTATGCACCGATCATATTCGACATCTGGTTTTCTTCCGCAAAAGCATGGCGACCCCAACTAACACGCG
>JAGQPK010000787.1 GCA_020426755.1 Planctomycetales bacterium | reverse complement strand
GTCAAGCGTCGGCCAACTTTCGACCACTTGAATGAGTGCCTGCTTGAGGCCCGCCAAATCTCCAGGCGAAAACACGACATTGGCACCGGTCGAGTCTAAAATCTGAGCCCCCTCGCCGCTTAAACCACCCACGATTGGACGCGCTGCCAACAGATAGTCAAATAGCTTTGACGGGATCGTCTTGGCCATCGTGTCGTCATGCATCAAGTGTAAATACAGCACGTCTGCGGCAGCAATCTGCCGAGCTGCATCCTGTCGATCCACCGCCGGCAGAAAGCGAATACGGTCAGAGACTCCCAGTTGTTTGGCCTGATCTTGCAAGTCTTCTAATCGCGCCCCAGCACCCAGCAAGTGCACCTGCCAGCCGGACAAACGCGCGTCTTCCATTAGCTCAGCAAACCCCTGGACGAGCAAATCCATTTGCTGGACGTGCCCCATGTTGCCCGCATAGAGGATCACTCGATCACGAACTGGCGTGTGTGAATCTCGCTGTGCCAACGGAGGCGCCGGCTCCGTGATCCGCACCCCGTTATAAACCACTGTGATGGGTACACGGGTCCAACGCTGCAGATATTCGCGCATCGGTTCCGCGACACAGGTAATCGCGTTGGCGTGGCGATAAAAGTATCGTTCCAGGATTTGGCCCAGCCGGTAAGCGCGACCACCGGCTCGCAATTGACCCGCAGAGACCGCCGCGTCAGGCCAAATGTCACGTACCTCGAACACAACGGGACGACGAAATAATTTGGCAAGCGCTCGTCCCGTCAGACCCACGAATAGCGGTGGACTGCTGACGTAAATGACGTCTGGTCGCCAGCCCTCACGCCACGTTCGCATGCCGAGCCGCAAGCTGCCCCAAACGAACGACAAGTAATGCTTCAGATACGCCCTTGCGCCACCGCCGTGCACTTCTCTCAACGGACAGCGCAGCACCGTGATCCCGGCACGCTCGAATTCGCTGTCGTCCACATCAACGACCTGAGCCTTGTGCGGGAAACTCGTGATGACCCGGATCTCATCGCCGGCCGCCGACAGGAGTCGAGCGAAATCGGTCATCCGGAACGCCGCTGCCGTAATATCTGGAGCGAAAAACTGGCAGATAAACAGAATTCGCATCGGGCCATCGAACCGGAAAAAGATTTGAACGCGGCGGGGTGACGTCTGTGCGGCAAGCGCGCAGATCTTCGAGTGTACTCGGAAACGGCTGAGACTCCAGTAGCCGACAGTGGCATCTCGGCCGCGCGTTGCGTAAGATTAATCGAAGAGCGACGACATAGCCGCAGCGTGATAGGCTTGGCTGCCTGATTTCTCTGGCTCTTGCTAGTCCGTTATCCGACTGCTGCTACGAGAGCTAGCAACGATATCGGCCGTAATTGCCAAAATCTGCTGGAGAGTCTGGGCGGACTTTGACGATTGTTTCGATTGTGTGGCCGCGCTCGTTTCTGTCGTGGCTGCCAAAGATGCTCGACGATTCGCAGTAATCGCGAAGAAAGGTGGACACCGATGTTTCGCACGATACTCTCCGTCTTGGTTGCCGTCACTTTATGGGGCAGTTTGGCCACGAGCGACGCGGCGGCCCAGGCGTACCAAGGCGGCCGTAACGCTGCGTTTGCCACCCGCAACTATCTGTACAACCGCTCGACAGTCAGTCCCTACGTGAATCTGGCGACACCCAACTATTCGTCCGGGCTGTCCAACTACTTCACGCTGGTAAGGCCGCAAGTTGAGAGTCAGCAAGAGTCTCAGATGCAACAACGGCAAACCGCGCAGATGCAGCAACAGCTCAGCCAAGTTCAAGATCAAGTGCGCCAGCAACAGCAGCAGAGCGCCAATATGATGATCACTGGACGGATTGGTTGGTCGGTTCGCGGGATGCCACGCTCAGGCACGTATCTGAGCTACTATCCTGGTTTTCAGCGAATCCCGCGGCGCTAACTGCTTGTGAGCCTGGTGGCTCGGTGTTCAAGGACGTCGTGCATGCGGCCAAGGATACGTCATTGGCCGTGGGTTCACGGTGTACTTCGATCGCCCTAAGATTCCAAGTGTCGATGAAGTGAGTAGTAACGTCTATGGCGAATCCTCGGATCTACATGTCACCTCCCCATATGTCGGGCAAAGAACAGGAGCGGGTGGCAGAGGTATTCGCGTCGAACTGGATCGCTCCAGTTGGTCCACATCTGACCGAGTTTGAAAAACGGTTTGCAGAACAGGTTGGCGTCGAGCATGCAGCCGCCGTGGCCAGTGGTACGGCTGCATTGCACTTGGCTCTGCGGCGATTGGATCTCGCTCCTGGCAGCGAAGTGATCTGCTCGACGTTCACCTTTTGTGCGTCAGCTAATCCAATCCTCTACGAACAAGCTCGGCCTGTCTTCATCGACGCGGATCCCCAAACTTGGAACATGGATCCCCATCTGCTCGAGGACGAACTACGTTCCGCGGCCGCCAAAGGCACGTTGCCCCGCGCAATACTCGTCGTCGACTTGCTCGGCCAAACGGCGGATATGGACGTGATCAACTCGCTGGCTCAGCAGTACGAACTGCCTGTGATCGAAGACGCTGCTGAGGCACTCGGCGCCACCTATAAAGGACGTCCCGCCGGTTCACTGGGCTGGGCGAGCGCCTTCTCCTTTAATGGGAACAAGATCATTACGACGAGCGGCGGTGGTATGCTTTGTTCGAACGACGGCGAATTGATCGCCAAAGCACGACACTGGGCAACTCAAGCCAAAGACGCAGGGCATCTCTATTATCACAGCGAAATGGGTTACAACTACCGCATGAGCAATGTGCTGGCGGCCATCGGCCTGGCGCAGTTGGAAGTATTGCCAGAACGTGTAGCAGCGCGAAAACGCATCTTCGAATTCTATCGCGATCATTTCGCCGCGACCCCCGGCATCACGATGATGCCCTTGGCCGACTATGGTGAATCGAACTACTGGTTGTCGGTGGTGCAGATTGATGCTGCTCAGTTCGGCGCCGATTGCGAACAAGTTCGCTTGGCTCTAGAAGCAGACAACATCGAGTCACGTCGGGTTTGGGTACCGCTGCATCAATTGCCCATCTACCAAAACTGTCGAC